>CAVAOU010000104.1:0-6506 GCA_963590085.1 Senegalimassilia sp.
CTTCCTATATTATATAGGTACAAAGTTAACAACATGCTCCAAATTTGCACTAAAAACAGTGCAATTTAAAGCAAAAACTGCACTGAATTCAGTGCAGTTTTTGATGTTTTGACCGAAAAAGACTCCTAAAATCCTACATATTGCTGCATTCTTCGTCGGCGGAGATGGAAACCGTTTCGCCGGGTTTGAGTTGGCGGGCGGTGTAGCCGAAGCGGGTGAAGCCTTCGATAATCTTGTCGACGGTGGTCTTGTCGGCGTCGTAGGTCACGATAACGGTCTGCTTGTCGATGTCGGTTTCGATTTTCTTTACGCCTTTCTCGAAGCGCAGGTTGCCCTTAATCTTGTTTTCGCAGTTCTGGCAGTGCATCTGCGGAGTGGTGGTGAGGTCTACAGTCTTGATGGTCTTTGCCATGCCCGAAAAAGTGATGATGCCCATCGCGAGGGCCAAAATTGAACGTTTCATATCTTCTGATTTTTAGAGTTTAACAAATTAAAGTTTACCAATGTTTATGCGCACGCCGGCGTAGAGCATCCAGCCGTGCACGGGTCCCCACACCATTGTGGGTTCGAAGTCGGCGCCCCATGGGTTGTCGGCGCCGAGGATTGGGGTCTTCTGCTTGAAGTTGGTCAGGTTTTCTCCACCTATATATATAGACCAGTGTCGGAACCAGCGGGTGATTTGCGCGCTGAGTTGCGGATAGGCGCCGAAGCGGCTGTCCCACGACGGCACACCGTCGGCGAGGGCGTAGGGCTCGGGCATCCGTCCGCCGCCGTTGACCTGCAGCGTAGCGTCAAACTGCCACAGGTCCATCGCCGTCTTGTAGGACGCGGTGACCAGCGCCTTGTAGCGGCTCGTCAGGGGTTTCTCCTTGAGCACCCCGCCATATGTGGCGCGCACGTCGTTGAGACGGTACGCTGCCGTGAGCGTAAAGCCCTGAAAGAAGGGGTAAGTGGCGTCGACCTGCATGGTGTGCGAGTACGACCGGCCGCCGTTGAGGTTGGTGATGCGGATTTCCGACGGGTTGCTGTCGTAGTCCACAACGGTCTGCTCGGAGAAGCGGGTGTAGTAGTATTCGGCATTGACCTTCAGGTTCTTGCCGAACAGCGGGATGTTGAACGCCCCACTGATGCCGTAGTTCCACGCCGCCTCCTGGTTGAGCCGGTCGACTACGAGCGTGCGTCCCGACGCCATCAGGTAGTTGTTCTCCGCTAGGGCATGCACCGTACGGTAACCCTTGCCTGCCGACAGGCGGAAACTGGCCGCAGACGACGGCGCGTACTTCACGTGGAAGCGCGGAGTGACAAACGTGCCGTAGAGTGAACTGTGATCGAGGCGGATGCCTGCCATCGCAGTCCATTTCGTGCCTGCTGTCAGGGTGTACTGCGCATAGACGCCGGGGGTGGTCTCCTTTTCGCGGCTGCGGGTGGCCGTGGCCGAGGCGTCGTGCGTCAGGCGGTAGTGCTCGCCGAAATAGTCGTGGTTGAGGCTGAGGCCGACGCTGAGGTTGTGCATCTCGGTGAAGTTGGTTTCAAACATCAGGGAGGCGTAGGCGTTTTTCTCGTCCACGGAGTAGGATTTGAGTCCGTAGAGTGCTTCCTCTTGGTGGAGGGAGCCGGACGCCATCAGCGCGATGTTGGTGCCGTGCTCGGCATTGAGGATAAACGCGTTCTTGGCGTATGCCTCATAGCGGTCGGTGTTCACCTCGATGCCAAACAGCGGCATCGACGATGCCGCCATGTGGTCGGTCTGTCCGCCATGGCGCTTCTCCTTCAGTCCGGAGACGCCGCCGTGGAAGATGTAGCGGTCGCCCTTCCACAGCCAGCGGGTCTGCGCGTTGTATTGCTCCACGCGGGGCTTGTCGTAGAATCCGTCGTGGTTCTCGTCGTGGTTGTTGATGCTGTTCTCGTAGTGGAGCAGTATCTCGCCGCTGGTGTGGTTGCCGAAGTGCATGTTGCCTGCGGCGTTGGCCTCGAGGCGCGACTTGGAGTCGCCGTAGAGGTTCACATCTAGCCCTTGATCGTCCTCGGGCTTGAGATACTCCACATTGATTTGCCCGGTGATCGACTCGTAGCCGTTTTTCACCGAGGCGCTGCCCTTCGACACCTGGATGCTCTTCATCCACGGTCCGGGCACATAGCCGAGGGCGTAGGGCGACGCGGCGCCGCGGAAGTTGGGGAGTTGCTCAGTGAGCATCTGCACGTAGGTGCCCGAGAGGCCGAGCAGTTTGATTTGGCGCGCGCCGGTGGTGGCGTCGTTGTAACTCACGTCGACCGACGGGTTGGTGGTGAAACTCTCGCCAAGGTTGCAGCACGCGGCCTTGAAGAGTTCGGTGCGGCCGATGTTCTGCCCGTTGAGGGCGCCGCTGAGGTTGGTCACGCCGGGTCGGCGGGCGGTGACGCGCACCTCCTGGAGCGACTGGTCGGCAATGGAGTCGGCAGGCGCTTGGGCAGCCGCCGCGGGCGCGGATGCCACCAATAAAAGTGATATTGGAATGATTTTCATTTAGTTTCAGTACTTCTTTTTCGTTAAAAATTTAGGGATATGACGGAAGGTGCGGCAATGCGCACGCCATCACCGCTAAATAAGAAGTACTTGAATCATTGTGAGATAACTTCGCGGAGGCGATTTCTCCACATCGCGCCAAATGGCCTTCGACGGCAACTCGCAGTCGGCAGGCACAACAGCCTCTACGATGGCGTCGAGCAGGGTCAGCGCCGGTGCGGGCTCTGCTTTGACCTGCTGCTGGGCGGTCGACGGCTGGAGTTTCTTCATTTGGAGCGTCATGCAACTCTTCATCGGCTTCTTCTTGCCGCAGCAGTCGCACGATTTGGTCGAGCCAACGGCCTCCGTGGTGTTGGCCATGCTACAGTGCATCACCAACTGGCCCGCTCCGAGATAGGCTATCATCATCGTGGCGAGCAGAAGAATCAGTATTTGGCTCTTGCTTTTCATTTCGCTGGCAAAATTAGCAACAATGTTTCTCGCCCGCAACCTCCCGCATGCCTTTTAATGATTTTTGCAACTTTGTTCCACCCTTTTCTTCTTTCGTAAATTTGTAAAAAAAGTTTTTTTGCGACGGATATTTGCAAATTACAAATATTACCCTTACATTTGGAAGATTAAAATTTAATTACCTATGAGACTTATTTCTAAAGCCAAAGCAACAATGGCGGCGCTGTTGATTGCTTCTGGTCTGTCGCAGGTGTCTGCTGCATCTTTCGTAGGCAACCGAGACGATTTCCGCGACGAGACCATCTATTTCGTGATGACAACCCGTTTCTACGACGGCGACAAGTCGAACAACACCCAATGCTGGGACGGACAACAGTACAACACTGGCGACCCTGCATGGAGAGGTGACTTCAAGGGACTTATCGAGAAACTCGACTACATCAAGGCCCTGGGCTTCACAGCCATCTGGATTACCCCTATCGTTGAAAACGCTTCTGGCTACGACTACCACGGCTACCACGCTGCCGACATGAGCAAGGTGGATCACCGCTACGAGTCGGACGACGTTACCTTCCAATCGCTCATCGACGCTGCCCACCAGCGCGGCATGAAGGTGATTCTCGACATCGTGCTCAACCACACCGGCAACTTCGGCGAGGCTAATCTCTGCAAACTCTTCAACCGCGACTGGTCGGCAGACCAGAGCGACATCGACGCCTGCATGATTCCTTACACTCAGTCGCAGGGCGGTCGTCTTCCCGACAACTATCTTAATCTCCCTGCCGGCGAGCAGTACAGCAGCCGTCTGCGCGAGATGAAGAACACCGACAACCAGAACCACGACACCCACAACCTCTGGCACCACTTCGGCCAGTTCAACTGGGACGACAACACCCGTTGGTGGGCGCAGATTGCCGGCGACTGTGTTGACCTCAACACTGAGAACCCTCAGACCTACAACTACCTTATCGACTGCTACACCAACTTCATCAAGATGGGTGTAGACGGTTTCCGTATCGATACAGGCGGCCACATCGCACGACTCACATTCAACAAGGCTTTCAACCCTGCATTCACTGCAGCAGCCGAAACTTATAAGGATAAACGCAACGGCGGCCCGTTCTTCATGTTTACTGAGGTTTGCGCGCGCTACACCCAGATTTGGTACCGCGAAATCCCTGCCCTCTCCGTTCCTTTCTACACTTGGAAAGAGTCGAAGGACTATGCATGGGACACCAACCCTGACTCCTGGAACGACCTCGTTATCTACGAGTCTACTCCGTTTACCCACACCAACCAACTCTCCTGCCAGCAACAGTATGCCGACAACGGCTCTTCTTCGCAAAGCAGCCAGCCTACGTCGGACAACGTGTTCCTCAACGGCAACACTTACCACAAGCCTGACTATTCCAAGTATTCAGGACTTAGCGTAATCGACTTCCCGATGCACCACAACTTCTGCAATATCGGCGGCGCTTGGGGCATCGCTAAGAGCGGCGACAAATACTACAACGACGCTTCTTACAACGTGGTCTATGTCGACTCTCACGACTACGCGCCTAACGGTGCGCCTGAGGACCAGCGCTTCGCTCAAGGCACTGAGGCTTGGGCTGAGAACCTCGACCTTATGTTCACCTTCCGCGGCATCCCTTGCCTCTACTACGGTAGCGAAATCGAGTTCAAGAAGGGTTGCACAATCGACAAAGGCCCGAACATTCCTCTTAAGGACTCTGGCCGCGCTTACTTCGGCGGCTACATCAAGGGCGACGTGCAAGTCAACGACTTCGCCGACTGGAGCAGCGCTACTGGCAACATGAACGCTACTCTCCAATATCCGCTCGCTCTCCACATCCAGCGACTCAACCGCATCCGCATGGCTGTGCCTGCTCTCCGCAAAGGTCAGTACAGCACTGACGGCTGCTCTGGCAGTTACGCCTTCAAACGCCGTTTCACCGATGCCACTACCGACAGCTACGTACTCGTAACAATCTCTGGCGGCGCTACATTCACCGGCATCGAGAACGGTACATACGTTGACGCCATCACCGGCGACACCCAGACCGTCACCAACGGCACTCTCACTGCTTCTTGCTCTGGCCGCGGCAACATGCGCGTCTATGTGCTCAACACATCGCTCACCCCTGCTCCTGGCAAGGTCGGCGAAGACGGACAGTTCCTCTACGCTTCTTCTCCTGCAAGCAAGACTCAACCATCCTACGACGGCACTCAGGAAGAAACTACCGACGACGGCGGTGGCGACAAGGGCGACGAAGATATCGACCAGTACACTCCGCAATTCAACGTTGGCGAGATGGCAGCATTCTTCGAGGCTCCTGCCGACGGCTCTTACAAGAAGGTAAGCGTTTGGTGCTGGAGCAACAACTCCGGAACTAACTACACCGGCGGTTCTTGGCCAGGCGAGCGCGCCACTCTCATGGGCACCGCTGCCAACGGCAACAAGATTTGGAAATGGGTCTACAGCGGCACTCCTGATTCAGCCGACATGCCTACCCACATCATCTTCAGCAACACCGGCAGCCCGCAAACAGCCGACCTCGCGTTCCAAAACGGTGGCTACTACACAGTTTCTGGCGTTGACCACGTGGTAACTCCTTCTGAATCATCTGTCAACGGCATCACTGCAAAGCAGATGCGCGTATTCGCAGCCGACGGCGTGATCTACGTTCTCGCTCCTGAAGCAACTACCGTTTCGGTCGTTTCTATCGACGGCAGAGCATACACTTGCCCTGTAAACCAAGGCGAAAACCACATCACTGGCTTCGGAAAAGGCATCTACATTGTGAACGGACAAAAAATAATATTATAAAATCCAAAAAAACTCACAAAGTTACAATACGACGTAGACTGTTGACAATGTGCCACTTAGGCGATTTAACAATATTTCTTACTGCTAAAACCAGCAAGCGAATGTTTAAAAAATGTTACATCGCAGAAAAAAAAGTTGCCATATCGTTTGCACAACCAAAATCGTTTGTACCTTTGTGGTGTTTTTGAAGCAAAAAATTGTTTTATTATTAAAATTTAGAAAAAATGAAAAAGTTAGTTTTATTACTTGCTGTTGTAGCTTCTGCTACATTGTTCTCTTGCTCTGGCAACAAAGCCGCTAATGACTCTACTGCTGCTGAATCAGCTCCAGTTGAAGAATCAGCTCCTGCTGCTGAAACTGCAGCTCCTGCTGTTGAGTCTACTGCAGCTCAGGCTTAATCTTAAGCATAAGAACTCAAACAACATAAGGGTCACCCCGATAGGGGCGACCCTTTTTGCATTCGCCCGCTCCACGCAAGCACCCACCCCACGCAGCGAAGGCGAAAGCCTCGTAGAGGCGATATGTCTACAACCCCGAATCACCGAACCGGGCAAGCCTCGTAGAGGCAAAATATCCATAACCTCGAATCAGCGGACCGCGCAAGCCTCGTAGAGGCGAAATGTCTATAACCCCACGGCTTTAGCCTGGGGCTGGGCTATCTCTCTAGATTCTGCGTGCTGTAAGTACGCCACCCCACTACCCCAGGCCACCTCGCCCCTGTAGCGC
>CAVAOU010000105.1:0-6444 GCA_963590085.1 Senegalimassilia sp.
GGCCAGAAGCAAGCATTCATCTATCGCTTGGTCGACACACTCATCGAGTCGATGGGTCACGCATATCCAGAATTGGCACAGCAACCAGACTTGATTAAGAAGGTCATCAAAGAAGAAGAGGAAACATTCCTTCGCACGTTGGAAACAGGCATAAAACTGCTTGACAAGGTAATTGCCGACTCTCAAGCAAAAGGTAAATCTGAAATTTCAGGCAAGGAAGCGTTTGTTCTATACGACACCTATGGATTCCCGCTCGACCTCACCGAACTTATCTTGAAAGAGCGCGGTCTGTCGGTCAACCACAAGGAGTTTGATGAAGAAATGGCAAAGCAAAAGCAACGCGCACGCAACGCCGCTGCCGTTGAAGCATCCGACTGGGTTGAACTTCTTCCTGGCGAGACCACATTTGTTGGCTACGATGAGACCGAATGCAAAACTCAGATTCTTCGCTATCGCAAGGTAAAACAGAAGAACAACGAATACTACCAAATCGTATTGGGCAAGACTCCGTTCTATGCCGAGATGGGTGGTCAGGTCGGCGATACTGGTGTTCTGATTTCCGGTGACGAAAAAATTGAAGTATTCGACACCAAGCGCGAAAACAACTTGCCTATCCACTTGTCCAAGAAATTGCCAGCCAATCCAGAGGCGCCTATTGTTGCACAAATCAACAAGGCAAACCGTCTTGCTACAGCCTGCAACCACACTGCGACCCACCTTCTCCACGAAGCACTTCGTGAGGTTTTGGGCACACATGTTGAGCAAAAAGGTTCTTATGTCTCTCCTACTGAACTTCGTTTCGACTTCTCTCACTTCCAGAAAATGACAGATGAAGAAATCGAAGCAGTTGAACGTCTTGCAAACCGCAAGGTGAGAGAAGCCATTCAACTGGAAGAGCATCGCAATGTGCCAATTGCAGAGGCTAAAGCTATGGGTGCAATGGCTCTGTTTGGCGAAAAATACGGTGAGGAAGTACGTGTAATCAAATACGGCAACTCCGTTGAACTTTGTGGTGGCACACACGTGCCAAACACTGGCAACATCGGTATGATCAAGATTGTTTCTGAAGGAAGTATTGCAGCCGGCATCCGCCGTATTGAAGCCATCACGGGCGAAAATGTGGAGAATGTAATCCGCGACTTCCAAGACACTATAAAGTATATCAGCACCGCTCTCAATTCGACTAACATTCGACAGGCTCTGCAAAAGACAATCACAGAGAACTCCGAATTGAGGAAAGAGGCCGAAAATATGGCTAAGGAGCGCATCAAGAATTTGTCGAAGCAACTCCTCGACAAGAAAGAGACGCTTTCAAACGGCATTCAACTTGTAACTTTGGTCGGCATCCGCATACCGGAAATTGTAAAGGGTGTTGCCTTTGCCATCAGAGAAATGTCTACGGCAAACACCGCATTTGTCGCAGCTACGGCAAATGCAGAAAAGAAGCCGATGCTTACCGTTATGCTTACCGATGATTTGGTCAAAGGCGGTCTTAACGCATCGCAGATTGTAAGAGATGCCGCAAAAATGATCAAGGGCGGTGGCGGTGGCCAACCGGGGTTTGCCCAAGCCGGCGGTAAAGATGCTGACGCAATTTCAGAAGCATTCAACAAAATGGTTGCCGCAATTAAGGGCTAATCATGAATATTCTATTTTACGAGACGATTCTTCAAACAGGAGTTTCGTCTCGTAAATATTTTTTTTAAAACTATCATCTATAATGGTCTATCTCGAAATCTGCAAAATGTGCATTTGCGCACATTGATTTCGATAATATAAAATAATTCATTATCTTTGCACCTATTAAAGGATATTACTATATTTTATGTCTAATAAAAATGTAGGCCCAACCATCTTATTTGAAACGAGTTGGGAGGTTTGTAATAAAGTTGGCGGTATATATACAGTTTTATCTTCTAAGGCCAAAGTCTTAAGCGAACGACTTGGCGATAAAATGATTTTCATCGGGCCCGATGTGTGGTCAGATAGTACCCCCTCGCCTTTTTTTGAAGAGTCCAAGACTTCATTAGATAAGTGGGCTAAATCCGTTGATTTGCCCTATGGAATCAAAATCAGAGTCGGCCATTGGAACATTCCAAGCAATCCGACAGCAATTCTTGTAAAATTCGACAGTTTATATCCTCACTTAAATTCCTTTTTTACATTTATCTGGGAAAAATTCGGTGTTGATTCACTTCACGCCTATGGCGACTACAACGAAGGTTGTGCCTTCGCAATTGCAACAGCAATTGTAATGAAGAGTTGTGCAGCCTATTTGGCTAAGGCTGACGACCATGTCGTTGCCCACTTCAACGAATGGACAACTGGTATGGGTCTGCTCTACCTGAAAGCCCAGGCACCTAAAATTGCTACTGTTTTCACTACTCACGCGACAAGCATCGGCAGAAGTATCTGCGGCAACGGCAAACCATTATATGACTATTTCAATTATTATAATGGAGACCAAATGGCAGCAGAACTGAATATGCAGTCGAAGCATTCTCTGGAGAAGGCTGCAGCCCACAATGCCGACTGTTTCACCACAGTAAGCGAGATTACTGCCCGCGAATGCGAACAGTTGCTCGACATCAAGCCGTTGGTTACCCCAAACGGCTTCGAATTGGCTTTGGTGCCAGACTCAAAGAAATATTCAGCGCAGCGTAAATCGGCACGCACAAAATTGCTTAAAGTGGCAGAAGCCCTTACCGGCAAGAAATTTTCCGACGATACATTCTTGTATGCCACTGCCGGACGCAACGAATACCGCAACAAAGGTCTTGACATGTTTATTGACTCTTTGAATTCTTTGCGCCATCAAGAATTTGCCAACAAGCGCGACATTATTGCGTTTATTCTCGTTCCTGCATGGGAAAACGGCTATAGAGAGGATTTGAAGGATAAATTGACGACAAAAGATTCTTCCGTTCAACTGGAAAATCCTATCATAACCCACAAGTTGCACAATTACTCTTCCGACAGCATTTACAACAGATTATGTTATCTCGGATTCAACAATGCACCATCGGAAAACGTTAATGTTATATATGTGCCATGCTATTTGAATGGCACTGACGGCATTTTCGACAAGAGTTACTACGAGCTTCTGCCTGGATTTGACGCAACAGTATTCGCCTCCTACTACGAGCCATGGGGCTACACTCCGCACGAGGGCATCGCTTTCGGTGTGCCAACAATCACCACCGATTTGGCGGGGTTCGGGCAATGGATATTGTCAACCTTTGGTGGAGGATTCTCGAAGTGCGGCACGGAGGTAATCCATCGCAACGACTCAAATTACGATATGGCTGTAGGCAACATCGTTGAGAAGTTGAAAGTTTTGATTGAATCCGATTCCTCAGAATCGGCAAAAATAAGAAAAGCGGCAAAGGCTGCTTCAAAAATGGCAACATGGGAAAGTTTCATCAAGTACTATGACATTGCCTATAACAACGCGATAATTAACAACAGTAAAAACCAATTGGCATAGCCAAATTAATTTAATATTCTAATTATGAAATTGAAAGTAAGTAACACTAATGCACCTGTATGGCGCGACATTACAGTCCATGCAGAGTTACCTGCTAAACTCAAGAGTCTTGATGAATTAGCGCACAATGTATGGTGGTCGTGGAACAGCGAAGCACGAAATCTCTTTCAAGAAATCGACCCTAACCTATGGTTGACGACGGATGAAAACCCCGTCTTGTTGTTGCAGAAATTAAGCCTTGAACGTTGTCAGGAATTGGAAAAGGACGAAGCATTCATTGCACGTCTGAATGAAGTACACAAGAAATTTAAAGACTACATGAAGAAGCCGTTCCGCAAGGACGTTCCTTCAATCTCTTACTTCAGCATGGAGTATGGTCTTTGCAGCGCTCTTAAGATTTATTCCGGTGGTCTTGGCGTCCTCGCCGGCGACTACATCAAAGAGGCTTCCGACTCTTGTGTAAACCTTACTGCTGTCGGCTTTATGTATCGCTACGGATACTTCGACCAGTCGTTGTCGATGGACGGCCAGCAAATCGCTCAATATCCAGCGCAGAACTTCAACCAAATCCCTGTTGAACAAGTTCTCAACGCAGACGGTTCTCCAATGGTTGTTGCTGTGCCTTATCCAGGTCGCGACATCTATTGCAACGTTTGGAGAGTAAACGTAGGTCGTGTAAAACTCTATTTGCTCGACACTGACAATAACCAGAACTCAGAATTTGACCGTCCAATCACCCACAAACTTTACGGTGGCGATTGGGAAAACCGTATCAAACAAGAATATTTGCTCGGCATCGGTGGTGTTATTATGCTCCGCGCACTTGGCATTAACACCGAGCTCTACCACTGCAACGAAGGCCACGCTGCATTGCTTAACTTGCAACGCCTCGTTGAATACGTACAGAACGAGCACCTTTCTTTCGAAGTCGCTCTCGAATTGGTTAAGGCTACTGGTCTTTACACAGTCCACACTCCAGTTCCTGCTGGTCACGACTACTTCGAGGAGAGCCTCTTCGGAAAATACTTCGGCGACTATCCTTCAAAATTGGGTATCTCTTGGTCAGACCTCATGAACATGGGCCGCGAGAACCCAGATACAAACGAACGCTTCTCCATGAGCGTCTTCGCTTTGAACACTTGCCAAGAGTCCAACGGTGTAAGCTGGTTGCACGGCGAAGTTTCAAAGCGCATGTTCCAAGGCGTTTGGAAGGGCTACGCTCCTGAAGAGTCGCACGTGTCTTATGTAACCAACGGTGTTCACATGCCTACTTGGGCTGCATCAGAATGGAAAGAATACTACAAGAAGTCGTTCGGCGAAAACTATATCGAGAATCAGTCTGACGAGAAGACTTGGTCGCCAATCCTCAAAGCAAAAGAAGAAGATATCTGGAATATCCGTGTTGCTTTGAAGCAGAAGTTCATCAAGTACGTGAAACGTGAATTCAAGGAGACATGGCTCAAGAATCAGGGCGACCCTTCACGCATCGTGTCAATCATCGACAAGATCAATCCTAACGCATTGATTATCGGTTTTGCACGTCGTTTCGCAACTTACAAGCGCGCACACCTCCTCTTCACAGACCTCGACCGTCTTTCTAAGATTGTCAACAATGAGAAGTTCCCTGTACAATTCGTATTTGCCGGCAAGGCTCACCCTGCCGACGGTGCTGGCCAGGGCTTGATCAAGCGCATCATCGAGATTTCAAGAATGCCTCAGTTCTTGGGCAAGATCATCTTCCTCGAGAACTACAACATGGCATTGGCTAAACGCCTCATCTCTGGTGTGGATATCTGGTTGAACACTCCTACCCGTCCACTCGAGGCATCTGGCACATCTGGAGAAAAGGCTGAGATGAACGGTGTGCTCAACTTCTCAGTGCTCGACGGCTGGTGGTATGAAGGCTATCGCGAAGGCGCAGGTTGGGCTCTTACCGACAAGCGTACATTCACCGACCAAAGCCAGCAAGACCAGTTGGATGCTGCTACAATCTATTCTATGCTTGAGAACGAGATTATCCCATTGTATTTTGCAAAGAACTCGAAGGGTTACTCTCCAGAATGGATTCAGTACATCAAGAACTCTATGGCTCACATCGCTCCTAACTACACAATGAAGCGTATGATTGATGACTATATCGACCGCTTCTACGTGAAAGAAGGCAAGTACGCGAAAGAGTTGAAGAAAAACGACTATGCCAAGGCTAAAGAGTTGGCTGCGTGGAAGGAAGATGTTGTTTCTCGTTGGGACGGCATAAAAGTTCTCGAGGCTACTCCAATCGACCAGGCTGCCAATGCATTCGGCAACAAAGTTAAGGTCGATGTCACGATTGACACTAACGGTCTTGCAGACAGCATCGGTGTTGAGATGGTTGTTTATTCTATCGAGGAAGGCCAAGAGAAGTACTTCACTCGCTATGAGTTCAAGGAAGTTAAGCGCGAAGGCGATGTGGTTTCTTACGAATTGAAGCACGACATCACCAACCCAGGCGTATTCCACTACGGATACCGCATCTTCCCTAAGAACGCAAACCTTGCACACCGTCAAAGTTTCGCATATCTCAAATGGTTCTAATATAGAATCAATACCAACTATAAGGCGAGCAGAGGACAATCCTCTGCTCGCTTTTTTTTGTCATTGTGCAAATTGCTTCATCGAAATCAAGCCGAAACATCGGCACTGTGGCGTACTTACAGCACGCAAATATTGATAGATAGCCTTGCCCCAGGCTAAAGCCATGGGGTTATAGACATTGCGCCATCTACGAGGCGCAAACCTTTTCTGGCTGGTATTCCGTCAGGTTTACAACCATTCTCTTTTTGCATAGACAAAACGAAAGCGAGGCAACCCGATGGGCTGCCTCGCTGGTTTTGATATGTGGAGGTTGTTATTTCACAACAACCTTTGTTGTCTTGTTGCCAGTGCGGACAATGTAGAGGCCGTTAGCCACGTTGATG
>CAVAOU010000106.1:0-6291 GCA_963590085.1 Senegalimassilia sp.
CTTCATGCCGATGCGCTCGAGCATCTCGCCGATGTCGTCGGCGGTGTGAGGAAAATATGCGAATCCCATAGCAGTCAGTGTTTAGTGACTCTCGTTCTCGCAGAGTTTGCCGTAGGCGGCAGCGTCCATCAGCGCGTCGGCCTCCGAAGGGTCGGAAAGGCGAACCTTGATTATCCAGTTGGCGTAGGCGTCCTGGTTGAGCAGTTCGGGAGCGTCGGCAAGAGCCTCGTTCACCTCCACCACCTCGCCGCTAACAGGCGAGATAAGGTCGCTGGCCGCCTTCACGCTCTCCACGGCACCGAAATCTTCGCCCGCCGTCACTTCGTCTTCTTCTTCGGGCATATCCACATAAACGATGTTGCCCATAGCCTGCTGGGCATGGTCGGTGATGCCGATATATCCGTATTCGCCTTCGATTTTAAGCCATTCGTGCGATTCGCTGTAGTACAGTCCTTCAATAGTTTTAGCCATAGTTGTATAAGTTTTTTTTGTCAGGTTTTTATTTTTTGTATTTTTTGTCGTAGAAACGTTTTTTGCACACCGTGCCCGCAAACACCTTCTTGCGGATGCGCACGTCGACGGCAGTGCCGAGAGCGGCATAGCGGCTGTCGATGAGCGCCAGACACACGCTGCGGTCGGTGGTGATGGTGTGATAGCCCGTGGTCACCTCGCCAATCTGCACGCCGTCAGCCTCCACGGCATATCCTCCGCGGGGGATGGCGCGGTCCTTCAGTTCGATGCCCACCACCTTCTTCGCCGTGCCTTCGGCCTTCTGCTTGGCGCAGGCGTCGCGGCCGATGAATTCCGGCTTGTCGAGTTTCACAAACATGCCCAGACCAGCCATTATCGGCGAAATCTCGGCACTCAGTTCGTGGCCGTAGAGCGGCAGACCCGACTCGAAGCGGAGAGTGTCGCGGCAGCCGAGTCCGCAAGGCGTAACGCCCGCAGCGATAAACCGCTCCCACATCTTCACGATTGATGCCGTGTCCATGTAGAATTCGAATCCGTCCTCGCCCGTGTAGCCTGTGCGGCTCACGATCAGCGGTTTGCCGTCCCACGCGGTCTCCTTGAACGTGTAGAACACAAGGTCGGCGAGGTCGAGACCAAGCACCTCCTTAGCCGTGCGCTCAGCGTCGGGACCCTGCAGGGCAATCTGCCCGTAGGCGTCCGACTTGTTGCTGATTTCCACCGCGAAGCCATCCGCCTGTTGGCGTATCCACGCCTCGTCCTTCTCGATGTTGGAGGCATTCACCACCAGGAGCCACGTCAGCGGCTCCGCCATCTTGTAGACCAGCAGGTCGTCGACCACGCCGCCGTCCTCGTAGAGCATCATGCCGTAGAGGATTTTGCCGGCGGGGAGAGCCGTAGCGTCGTTGGTGAAGATGTGGTTGACAAACTTCTCGGCATCGGCGCCGCTGACGAAGATTTCGCCCATGTGCGACACGTCGAACATGCCCACCGTTTGCCTTACGGCATTGTGTTCCTCAATGATAGAGGAGTATTGTATCGGCATCATAAATCCGCCGAACGGACTCATCTGCGCCTTCAGCGCAACGTGGTTGTCGTAGAGACAAGTTTTCTTTAAATCGTCCATGTAATATTAAGATTTTAAGATAATTTCCACTAATTCACTGGTTGTCAGGTTTGCAATGCATTGCGACGCGTCGAAGTCGGCGAGTAGCGCGCTGGCCTCCTCGAGAGGCTTGCCGCGGAGACGGCGGTTGAGTTCCGGCGTCGGGTCGGCGAGCATGAAGTAGTCGCCCGAGAGGCTGATGCGGTGCACGATGCCCGAACGCAGTTCGAGGCTCACGCTCACTTCGCCCACCCGCGGCACTTTCGCCGTCTTGGTGACGGTGTAGGCAGGGTTGCTGCCCGCAAAGAAACTCTCGTCGAGGTAGGTCTCCTCGATTTCGCGGATGCGGGCAATCTCCGCCGCGGTGAGCATTCGCTCGCCGTCGCAGAAATTGTCTACAAGGTATTGCTTGAACTCTTCGATGGGCATCGACGTGTGCTCGCAGAGGTTGGTTACGTGCTGGCGCACCGACGCCACGCCCTTACTCTTGAGTTTGGCGTCGGACGGCGTGATTGCGAGTTGCATGCGCTCGAAGTTGCTGGAATAGAGCAGAGTGCCGTGGACAATGCTTTTGCCTGGCACCTTGTAGAACGCGTTGCCGCTCACCTTGCGGCCGCCAATCTGGATGTCGTTGCGGCCCGACACTTCCGCCTCCACGCCCATCTGCCGCAGAAGGGCAGCCAGGCGCTGCAGGTAGGCGTTGAACACCTCGGTGACGTTCTCGCCGCGGCAGATGTAGGAAATCATCAGGTTGCCCCAGTCGGAGTAGACGCATCCGCCACCGCTCTTGCGGCGGAACATCTTGATGCCCTCCCGCTGGCAGTAGTCTACATTCACCTCCGTAGCCATCAGTTGGTTGCGTCCGAAAATCACAGTAGGACTCACCTGCCAAAGAAAGAACGCCTCGTCGGGCATCTCCTTGGCAGCAAACTCTTCCATGGCAAGGTAGAAAATCAGCCTGTGCTCGGTGTTGTCAGGTAGCAGTAAGTGTTTCATTCAGGTTTGCGTAATTGCGATTTCCCAAAGGTAGCAACACTTCTGCTACTTGCAAACTATTCCAATGTGTTGTGCAACATAATGTGGCTAAAATCGGATAATGTGCTTCTCCGTAGCGAGCGCGCCGACAATGCCGTAGCCGTCGGTCACGTTGCTGTAGATCTGCACCGCTTCCGAATATGCGTCGCGGTCGGTGATGCGGTAGAGCCATACGGAGTTGAGGTAGTTGTAGTATTCGGCGGAGATCGACTGCAGTTCAACCACTATCCACTTGTTTTCCGGGCCAACCTGTCCCTCCTCGGTGACCTGACGCGTTTCCCTCAGCCGCGACTCCACGGTGAACTAATACGTTTTGCCGTTGATGTGGTTGTCGTTGAACACGTTGGACATTCCCGCTGCCCATCCCTGATAGCCCTTGTGCAGGCTCACGTTCTTGAAGAGGACATCGTCGCTGGAGAATGAGTCCTTGAAGTAGTAGCTATCCTCAAGGCGGCCGGCGCTGCGCACCTTCAGGCGGTAGTAGTCTGTGGTGCTGGCGGGGTCGGTGATGCGCAGGGTGATGCGCTCTATGGTGTCCTGCGCCGTTACGTTGTCGGTTTCATACGACACCGGGTCGTAGAACTTTTCGCACGCCACCACCTCGAGCGCCTGGTGGTGGGGCACGGTGGTGTGCGCCTCGACAGCGGGGTAGCCGTCGGCAGAGGCTTGAATCTTCACCTCGTCGCCCTCCTTCGGGGTGTAGTCGCACCGGTAGTTGTAGTGCTTGGCATCGTAGGTGAGGTTGTATACGTCGCTGCCGTTGACCGTGGCAGTGACCCGAGCCGTGGATACGGCAGTGAGCCGTGCGATGTTGTCGTTGTATTTGCTCGTTTCGTAGTCGTGGAAGTCGACGTATTCCTCGATTGTGAAATCCTTGTAGGATTTGGCTGCAGTTACGGTTACAATCAGTGTGGTGTCGGGAGTTACGAGCGCATTGACGGTGAGTTCGTTGATGTCGTCAACGCCGCCGTCATTGATGTCGACTTCGCAACCTGTTGCTATGACGGCAAGCAGAGCCATGATGGCGTATATGAGATTATGCTTTTTCATTTGATGGATTAAAATTTGATTGTGTAATCGACCGACGGCATGAACGGGAGTTTGCAGATGCCCTTGAGGTAGGGCTTCGAGTCGCGGTAGCCCACGTAGATGTCGGTCACATTCTTGCGGTTGTATACGTTGTAGAGGCTCAGCCCGAAGTCGCTCTCGCAACGGCGGTGGCGCAGTGCGTAGGTGAGCCGCAGGTCGAGGTGGTGCTCGTCGGGCATTTTGAATGAGTTTCTGCCGCGATAGGTGTAGAAGCGGCTGAAACGTGAGAAGTATGACGCTCCGTCGGGTTCTTCCGAACTGAATTTGCCCGAGAATGGATAAATACTGTTGGAATTGAAAAGGTCGCCAATCGCGTCAAAGTCGTTGATGCGGCCGCCGCTAATCACCGTGGTTGCGATGTTGCCTCTGCGACCGCTGCGGTAGGTCCACGACAGAGATGCTGTCCAGTGCTTGTTGAACCGGTGCGCTATGACGATGTTCACGCTGTGGCGGCGGTCGTTGGCTGCCGGGAACTCCTTCCCCGCGTTGATTTCTTGGAGAGGGGTGTCGAATGTGCGCAACGATTTCGACCAGGTGTAACTAACCCAGCCAGTGGTCTTGCCGGTCTCTTTTTTCAGCATGAACTCGGCGCCATAGGCGCGTCCGCGACCGCAGGCCACCATCTCTTGCCAGTCGCTGGCGGTGGTGAAAAACGACACGCCGTCTTTGTATTCCAGCAGGTTTTTCATCCATTTGTAGTAGCCTTCAACCTCTACGCTCAGACCTTTCATAATCTCGTAGCCCACACCGGCAGCAACCTGGTCGGAGTAGGTGACGGGAATTTTGGCGGTCGACGGCACCCAGATGTCCGACGGCATGACGAGATTGCCGCTCGTGAGCAGATGCGAGCCCTGTGACATGCGGGCATACGAAAGTTTCACGGCAAGGTTGTCGGTTGGGAGAATTCTCACCGATGCGCGCGGCTCGAGCGAATGCGTAGTGACATCGGAAGCGGCATAGAGCGCATAGCGCAGACCTACATTCGCTTTCAGCCACTGACACACGTTCCAGTCGTCTTCTGCATAGACGCTGACAGCGGTTATGTCCGATGCGTTGCCTATCCGCTCGTCCTTCAGCGATTCCCTTACCACATCCTGTTTGCCGTAGGTTGTGGTCACAGTGCGGTTATACACATCGACTATCGGCGAGAACCGCTGCCACTGGATGTTTGCGCCATAGCGAAGCGTCTGGTTGGCGGTTATGTTATGACAAGAGCCTCTCCAGTGTCGGCATCAGTCACAGTGCCGCTGACCGTCAAATTCTGAGCCATGCACACCGTCGCCGTAAAAAAAAGGAGAAATAGAATTGTCGTTTTCCTAATCATGGGATAAATTATATAAGTTTTAATAATTAGTGTATGGTTAAAAATTTTTTGCTAAGATAAAGTATTATTATTTAATTCTCAAATAAATTTTTCACTGTACCGCATTGTGGTACAGTGGGATGGTAATTTTGCTGACATAGAAAAGGATTCATCTAATATTATGTCTGCATACAAATGTTGAGGACTCGTCCTCAAGCGCATGAAACAGCAAGTTTTGCCAAAATATAAAAAATGGGGAGACTGATAATTTCTGCGTCCGCAACTGCTTCTAAAAATTCACCTCTTTTCGGCAGTAGCGGACGCGGATTTTTTTGTTTTCTGGTGTTATTTGGTAAATTTCGGTTTATAATTTGGTCAATGTAAAATTATACTATATATTTGTGCTGCAAATATCTAACATTTTAGTAAATCTATATTCATGATGCTTAAGCGTATTGCTCTCACTCTAACTCTATTGATGTCGTTGACGCTGCCTGCGTTGGCGTCAAACTCTATTCTCGACAGCCTTGACTACTACATCAGCCGCAAGGGTTACTACGACAACCTCAAATACCAGAGGATTGCCAAACTGAAACTGGTGGCGAACGGGAAATCATCCGACAAGGAAAAGATGGACGCCTACGTGAAACTCGGCGGGGAATACACCCTTTTCAAGTCGGACACGGCTGTGTACTACTATAATAAGGCTATCAACGTGGCAAAACAGATGTCCGACTCCATGTCGGTCCTGTCGATAAGGATGAAAAAGATACGTCCCGAGATGATCTCCGGATTCTACGCTGAAGCAAATGAGGAGTTTCGCGACATCCAGAGCCGCAAGGTGCCAGATGCACTGCTCCCGGAGTTCTACGAATGCGGCTACCGACTGTTCTCGTTTGCGCTCAACGGTATCGACGAGGGCGGCGTGTACTTCGACCGCTACGATTCGAACACCGAATTTTTCCGCAGAAAATGGATTGAGCAGTTGCCCGAACAGTCGACCACTCGCCGGCTCTATGAGGCAGAGCAGGCCATCTGCGACAACAAGCCCGTGCTTGCCAAGCGCATTCTCGACGACCTGATGAAGACGCTGAAGGTGGACAGCAACGACTATGCGCTGGCTTGCGCTTTCCTCTCCAAGATACACCGTTCCGACAGCAACGTGTCGGAATACATGCACTATCTGGCATTGTCCGCCATCAGCGACATTGTCTGCTCGGTGAAGGAAAACCAGTCGGTTTTTGAACTCTCGATGCTCCTATATAAAGGTGGCGACATCGACCACGCATAC
>CAVAOU010000107.1:0-6283 GCA_963590085.1 Senegalimassilia sp.
GACTCACACCTTGCGTGCGCACAACGGCGGAGCAGCGAAGGCGGTTGTCGCGAGGGTCGGCAGACCGGCACACCTCGCAGCGGCAACCCAACTGAGGCACACCCGTCGATGTGCCCGTACCGAGAAATTCCACTTCAATCATTGTCTGAACCTTTCAAGCACGCCGTCTGCGAAAATGAGATATACACCGTTGTCGTAGACCCAACGCTCCACCAGTCCGGCATGCGTAGGCACACGGTCGACCGACTGCGGCGAGCCGAGCGCCAGAGTGCATTCCTCCTTGGTCATTCCGTCCTTCACCTTGCCTTGAGTGACCAAGGTCCACACCTCGTCGCTGATTTGCTTGTGGCTGTCGCGGATATCGCTGAAGGAGAAGAGTTTGTCGAAGGTCATGTTGCGCACCGACGATGTTGGCGACGACATAAACACGCCGCTCTTGCGCCCCTCGTAGTCGAAAGCCACATAGAACGGATAGACGGCATCGCCAGGCGCCACACCCGTCACCACAACAGGCACATAGCGCAGGCCGTTGTCGATTTCGCCGTTAGGCTGCCGCCACACCGACGTTTTCAGATACAACTTCCTGCCGCGGAGCATCGAGTCGACGTGCGCCACATAGTCGAGGTCGGTGAGAAACGGCACTATGTAGTCGGCCTTGAGTTTGTTGAGTTCGTCAATCGTCTTGCCCGTCTCGTAGCGGTAGGTAGTGCCGCCGCAGGCAAACAGGAGCACCACCTCGTCGGTGTTGTCGATTTGGCGCATAGTTTCCTGTCCCTCATAGGCAAACTTGCTACCCTTCAGCGAGTCGACAGCCGGGCGGAGCACCAGGCGGATGTCGTTGCTCGCCACATAGAGGCGCTTGCCCTTGCTCCACGCCGAGAACGGCTGCGGCTGGACAGTGTCGAAGAAAGCCTCTTCGGCGGTTATCTTGTTGGCCTTCACCTTTGCCACCGTGCGGTCGGAAATGCGCCCCGTGTTCTCGATGCCGGTGAAGCACGACGCCAGCAAAAACGGGAGCGCGATGAGTGATAAATATTTAAGTCGTTGAATCATCTCTTTCATAATCCACAAAGTTAATACAAGCATACGGAAAAAGTAAACTCCACGGCTTAATAAAAGACAAAACATCCTCTAAAATCGAAACAACTTGATTAATTTTGCAACAAATTTCGAAAGTTCAATGACCGACAATAACAATTACACGTTAACGATAACCAAGGACCAGATAGCCGAATTGCCCCGAGTGGAGTTTCCAGGAACCATCAAAGTGGTCAACACTTCAGCAGAGGCAAAGAGGGCGGTGGAGATACTGAAGAAATACCCAATCCTCGGGTTCGACACCGAGTCGAAGCCCACCTTCAAGAAAGGTGTGCCAATCCACGTGTCGCTGATTCAGATTTCCGCCGACGACGTGTGCTTTCTGTTTCGCGTGCGCAAGTTCGACGACCTCGAGCCGCTGCGCGAAATCATGGAGTCGCCCGACATACCAAAGATTGGGCTGTCGCTCCACGACGACTTCTCCGTAATGGCGCACAACTACAACTTTAAGCCCCAGGGATTTATCGACCTCCAGAAACTCGTGCCCGACTACCATTTCGGATGCTCGAGCCTGCAGAAAATCTACGCAATCCTTTTCGACATGAAGATTTCCAAATCGCAGCAACTGTCGAACTGGGACGCCACCGACCTCACCGAGGCGCAGATGTCGTATGCCGCCATCGACGCGTGGGCGTGCATCCGCATCTACCGCCGCCTGCTCAGCGAGGCGTTCTCCCCCGAAGAATCGAAAT
This sequence comes from Senegalimassilia sp., assembly GCA_963590085.1. Taxonomy (GTDB): domain Bacteria; phylum Bacteroidota; class Bacteroidia; order Bacteroidales; family Muribaculaceae; genus Limisoma. The sequence continues at coordinate 1,791 of CAVAOU010000107.1, forward strand.
ACAAAGTAATCAAGACCGACGATGAAAACTAAAAAATCCACCTGGTTGCCGCTGATTCTCCTCGTTTATCTGCTCGTGATGGCCTACATCGGCCGCCAGCAGGTTGTTGCCGGCAAATATCTGCAATACTTTGGAGTGCTGGGCGTTTCGCTCGTGGTGATTGTGCTGCTCCACTTCGTACTCAAGAAGAAAGAGCGGAAAAATTAATTGCACTATTTTGCCAACATCTTTGGCTCAATCAACTATTTATAATAAATTTGTATGCGATAGAACGGCTCAGGCCGTTCCGTCGGTGTTTTTACGCTAAAACAATAATACTAAAAAACCTAAATATTATGGATAACGAACTCCTGAAACAAGTAACAGCGAAAGCCGAAAAATGGCTGTCGCCTGCTTACGACGAAGAAACACGGGCTGCCGTAAAGGCAATGCTCGACAGCGACGACAAGACTGAACTTATCGAATCGTTCTACAAGGACCTCGAATTCGGAACAGGCGGTCTGCGCGGCATCATGGGCGCAGGTTCAAACCGCATGAACATATACACTGTCGGCGCAGCGACACAAGGCTTGTCAAACTACCTGAAGGTTGCCTTCAAGGATCTTCCTGAAATCAAGGTTGTAGTAGGCCACGACGTGCGCAACAACAGCCGCAAGTTTGCTGAAATCGTTGCCGACATCTTCTCTGCCAACGGCATCAAGGTTTACCTGTTCGACTCTTGCCGCCCAACCCCGGAAATGTCGTTTGCCATCCGCCACTTCGGTTGCCAGAGCGGTGTGATTATCACTGCATCCCACAACCCTAAGGAATACAACGGCTACAAGGCTTACTGGGACGACGGTGCGCAGATGATTGCCCCTCACGACGTGAACACCATCAAATACGTGAACGAGGTGACCGACGTTGCCGACATCAAGTTTGAAGGCAACAAGTCGAAGATTGAAATCATCGGCGAGGAAGTGGACAAAATCTTCCTTGACAAGATCAAAGAACTCTCTTTGAGTCCTGAGGCCATCAAGAAGCACAGCGACATGAAGATTGTCTACACTCCAATCCACGGCACAGGCTTGAAACTCATCCCTCGCTCGCTTGCCAACTTCGGATTTACAAACATCATCGGCGTGCCTGAGCAGGAAGTGCTCAGCGGCGACTTCCCAACTGTTGCTTCTCCTAACCCTGAAGAGCCATCAGCAATGGCAATGGGTATCGCAAAGGCTAAAGAGACAGGCGCAGAGATGGTTATGGCTTCCGACCCTGACGCTGACCGCATCGGCTTGGTTATCCGCGACAACGACGGCGAGTACAAACTCATCAACGGCAACCAGATTGTATTGATTTTCCTCTACTATCTGATGACCCGCAACACCGAACTCGGACGCCTCACCGGCAAAGAATATATCGTGAAAACCATCGTGACCACCGAAACAATCCGCTCGATTGCCGAAGCACAGCACATCAAGATGTACGACTGCTTCACTGGCTTCAAATGGATTGCCAACGTGATGCGCGAAAACGAGAGCAAGGCTCGCTACCTCGGCGGCGGCGAAGAGAGTTACGGCTTCCTCGCTGAGGACTTCGTACGCGACAAGGACTCTGTTTCCGCTATCTCGTTGATGGCTGAAATCGCTGCTTGGGCAAAGGACAAGGGCTTGAACATGACCGACATGCTCATCGACCTCTACATGACCTACGGTTTCTCCCGCGAGAAGGGTATCTCACTGGTGCGCAAGGGCAAATCGGGCGCAGAGGAAATCATCGCATTGATGAAGCAGTTCCGCGAGAATCCGCCTAAGGCCATCGACGGCTCCGACGTGGTTATCGTGCGCGACTTCCAGGCACTCACCGAAACCAACACAAAGACTGGCGAAGTGAAGAAACTCGACATGCCTGCAACGTCGAACGTGCTCCAATACTTCACCGAAGACCGCACAAAGGTGTCGATCCGTCCTTCAGGCACAGAGCCTAAGATCAAGTTCTATCTTGAAGTTCACGACACATTGAAATCGGCTGACGAATACAAGGCCACCGAGGCACGCGCCGACGAGAAGATCGCCCGCATCGCCAAGGAACTCGGCATTTAATTGTATTGACTAATTCATAGAAGGCATCTCCATCTGCAAATTGCAGCATGGAGATGTTTTTTTATTTGCGTTGATATAATAAACCGAACATGTTTTGCGTTTAAAAGATGTACGATTTAAAAACTTGTCTGCCTATGCAAAAAAATTCTACTCAATTACTTAACGAAAAATGCGATGGTACGATAACAGCAACCATCCAACCTAAAAAATCGACCATAGAGTTTTTGAAGCAGTTTGCACGGACTTATAGTTATCAACGGCAGATGCCGTTCCAGTTAGGTCATTTCATAGCAAACTGACGACTGACGAAAACGATGGATTTAACGCTTCCGGTGGAACGCCGGAAGCGTAGTTTTTTTTCTATTTGCGAAGGTCGGTTGCGACAAGTATGCGCCGCGTGATCGGCATGACCTGGCAGTCGCGCGACGCCCTTTCTCCCACAATCCACAGCACACGGCCTTCCGCCTCGAGAATCCACGCGGCGCGCTTCTGCGCCAACGAGAACTTATGGTCGTTGAAATAGTCGCTAATCTTCTTCGAGCCCTTCATGCCAAACGGACGGAAACGGTCGCCAGTGCGCCAATGCCGGAGCGTGAACACGCAGCCGACCTCATCGGCATCGAAATACGCTCGCTTGCCGCTCTTGTCAAACTCAAAGTCCGGGACATTGTCCACCACCTCAAAGTGAAGGAATTCAGGGCAGGCAGCATCGCCCAAAGTGAACTCCACGGCTTCGTCCTGTGCATCTTTCGGCATTACAACGATTTCCTCCCTGCCAACCTCCGCAATCCATTCGCCAGCATCGAACAAAGCGCCCACCCTGTCGGCGGCAACAATGTCCGCCACCTGGTCGGCGTTGAAGCCATAGCGAGAAATGACGGGGCGCAGACAGGTCACCGGCGACGGACAGGCATCCAGTTTCGCCCGCGAAATGTGCACGCCGTCGGCCGCAGTATATACCGCCGAGGCTTCAAACGCCGACACCGCGTCACGCCACACAGAGAAGTCGCCCGCAAGATTGTCGAGCGTGTGCACAACGCCCTTCTTCGCCGCCGGAAAATACTTCTCGATTTCCGGCAGAATCACATTGCGAATCTTGTTTCTCGAGAAGTCCGATTCAAGGTTAGTGCTGTCGGTAACAAATTCCTGACCGAGAGCCCGCAGATAAGCCTCAACATCCGCCCTGCCCACGCACAGCAGCGGCCGAACGATGCATCCGTTGCGCGGCTGGATGCCGGCAAGTCCGGCGATGCCCGTACCGCGGAAAAGATTGAGAAAAAGGGTCTCCACATTGTCATCGGCGTGGTGCGCCACGGCAATGGCTGAGCATCGCTCCTCCAAGCGCATGCGTTCAAACCACTCATAGCGCAGTTCGCGGCACGCCATCTCGGTCGACACCTTATGCAAGCGCTTATACTCCTCAACGTCGAACCGCACCGTGACCAGTTTCACGGCAAGCCTGCGGCAAAGGGCGTCGGCGAAACGCATGTCGCGCTCCGACTCCTCGCCTCGCAAGCCGAAATTGCAGTGCGCGGCAACGCAGTCGCAGCCCAGCGCCAGCAAGCACCTAAGTAGCGCCACCGAATCGGCGCCACCGCTCAGGGTGACCAGCACGCGGCCGCCATCGAGCAGACCATGAGCAGCAGCGAAACGCTCCACCCTACTCTCAAATCCTATAGTTTCAGCATCGTTCATCAAGGCAAATATATAGAAAGGATTTTAGATAATCAAAACAATTTCTTAACTTTGCGCTATCTTTAGAATAAGCAGTACTGAAATGTTAGAAAAAATTGAAAGTCTGAAAAACGCAGTCGAAGCGTTGGCCGCTACGAAGAAAGAAGAGGTCGAGGCTCTGCGCATCAAATATCTGAGTAAGAAAGGTGAGATTTCCGCTCTTTTCAACGATTTCCGCAACGTGCCTAACGAGCAGAAAAAGGAGATTGGACAGAAACTCAACCAACTGAAAGAACTCGCTACTGAAAAAATCAACGCCCTGCGCGAAAGCGTAGAGGAGCACAACGATGCCGATGCCGCCATCGACCTTACCCGTCCGGCTGCAACAGCACCGCTCGGCACTCGTCACCCGATTTCACTGGTTCGCGACGAAATCATCTCAATCTTCTCACGTCTTGGCTTCACCATTGCCGACGGCCCAGAGGTTGAAGACGACTGGCACGTGTTCTCGGCGCTCAACTTTGCCGCCGACCACCCAGCGCGCGACATGCAGGACACCTTCTTCATCCAGCGCTCGCCCGACGTGCTGCTCCGCACCCACACTTCATCGGTGCAGACTCGCGTGATGACCACACAGAAACCGCCTATCCGCATCATCTGCCCTGGACGCGTATACCGCAACGAAGCAATCTCAGCCCGCGCACACTGCTTCTTCCACCAGATTGAAGCGCTCTATAT
>CAVAOU010000108.1:0-6072 GCA_963590085.1 Senegalimassilia sp.
TACTGCTCTGCAAGAGTGCCGACAAGGCTTTCGTGGAATACGTCATCCGCGACTATAACCACCCGATGGGCGTGGCCACCTACAAAACCGCCGAGGACATGAGCGAACACCTACGCAAGGCTCTGCCCGACATGGACGAAATGCGCAAATTGCTCACAGAAGACGAATCGTGAATATTTCTACAACATACACGTTGCACGAAGAACGATAAACGCATAGACAATGACACGCGATGCATAAAACTCAGCAACTGTAACAAAATCAGCAACTTGCTGTATCCATGAAATAAATGGAATGAAAGTGTTTTTGTAAAGACACGAAAAAAACGTTTCACACACTATTTTTTTTGGGGGGAGGAGGGGGCATTCGTAATGATTCATCACCATGCTTTGATTGTTTTCAGTCAATAATATATTGTAGGTCTCTGACATATTATAAAAGTGCCGTGCGTAGAATGTAAAATCACGTTTAAAGGTAGCCACAAGCCACCTTTAAACGTGATTTTAACATATTTCTTTAAGTAGGTGATCAAAACAATTTTGATTACCTACTTAGCTCAGAATAAAATGCGCCGTTTAGCTCAACTATATTCCTTTACCCCCGTTTTTATTGCAGAATCAGTGATTTAGCGAATGCCGTTTGCGTTACTGTGTACTACAGATTTTGTTTCTTTTGAATTTTCTGATTGGCATTTTCTTATAGGGATGGTTCTTTAAATTATCGCAATTTACAACAATTAACTATGCGGGGGGGATATTTAAGAAAAATAGGCTACATTTGCAATGTCAAGGTTCGATAAAAATAAATTCGTAAGATGAGGCTGCGTGCAACTTTTGACTACAAAATTTGGTTTTTACAATTCCTATTTCAGAATTATTAGGACTACCCTAAACAGAAATATAAAAGAGATAAAAGGTGCGAGAATCTTATACTGATGCAAGGATTTTACTCCCCTAAAACAATTACTAATAACCTTATTATCAAATAACACACCAATCATAATGACATACTGCAAAAAATGCGGCGCAATGCTGCAACCGGGAATGAAATTTTGCATGAAGTGCGGACAGCCAGCCGATTTGCAACCGCAAGCGCCAGCACAACCCCAAATGCCAAGTCAGCCTCAAGGCGTGACGCGTCCGCAGCATCCCCAACCCTTAAAAACCGCTATGCCGCAGCAGCCCATGCAGCCGCAGCGTCCCGTCATGCCCCAAGCACCCCATGCTCCTCAGGCACCCAGTCAGCCGCAAGCTCCGCAGAACAAAGGCATGTTCACCAACGCCGTGCGCGCCGTGGCTAACGCTGTGACCGGTGGCGCACTCAACCGCCAAATAGCCTCCGAGCAGCGTGCCGCCGTTAACCAACAGGCAAATGCCGGTCGCGAGGAAGTGCGCCAGGCACAAAACGCACAGCGCCAAGCCGAACAGGCACAGCGGTCGGCTGAGCAAGAAGCCGAACGCGCCCGCGACCGCCGCAGTATGGAAGCCGTGGACGGCGTTAACGTCGTGCGCGGCCGTACCATCTGGAACATACAGCCCGGCGAGATAGCCCGCAAAATAAGTGAGCGCGAACTCGAAGAAGTCGAAAAGCTCAAGGGCATCATTGTGCAAGAAGGTTGCACCGCCATCATCTTTGCCAACGGCGAACTCGTGTCCACCCTCTCTGCTGGCGCCTACTTGTTCTACAAGTCCGTCGAAGAAGAAAAAGCCGCCCTCAAAGCCGCCATCGAAAAGGCCGAGACGGAAATGGCGGAGAAAGACAAACAAGAGCGCGACCTCAAACGTAAGGCGTCGCCCACCTTCCGCCAACTGGGCATCGTGGGCGAGATAGGTCGCGGCTTCAGTTGGTTGGGCCGCATCATCTTCGGTGAGAAGAAAGGCGAGCGAAAAGAAAAAGCCGAGCGACGCAAGCTCGACTACGCCCGTCTCCTTGCCCGTGCCACACAAGCTCCCATCCTCTCCGTTTACATCATCAGCAACCGCTTCATTACGCTCACCTTCGGTGGCGCCGTGAACGAGAGCGGCGAACTTGCTTTCCAACCCTATACCATCCCCGTAGGCATTCAAAATGTGGAGGTCGGCGTGTCCTTGCAGATGCGCATCAGCGACATCCACGCCTTTGCCACCAACTACCTTGCCGACCGCAGCAGCATCTCCACGCGCGAGTTGCAGCAGATGCTCAACGGCACCGTCGAAACCCTCTTGCGCCAAGCCCTTCGCAACAGCAACTACGAACAGGGCGGTTTGCCGCTCAACGTGGTGGAAAGCCTCAAAGCGCAAATACTGCAGACCGTCAATCAGCAGGTCTACGGCATAGAGTGCACACAGGTGCTCAACATCACCGACAGCAACCAGGACTTTGAACGTTTCCGTCAAGTGGAGCGTCAACTCTACAACACGGAGCGCGAACTCGACTTCATGCACCGCACGGGCGAGTTTCGCAACCGCATGGAAGTGGAGGCAAACTCACAGCAATTAGCTTCGGCCCACAACGCCGAAGACCTGCGCCACGCCCTGCAAGCCATCAATAAGGACCAATTGCTCCACGACGATGAACTGGAAGAGTTCGTACTCTTGCTCGAAAGCCAAAAGCGCATCCGCCAAGCCAAGACCGAAGAGGAAGAACACGAGGCGTTGGAGGACCTTCGCAAAAATCGCCTCGTCAAGCAGGAGGAGATGGAAGTTCTCGAGGACGAATTGGCACACAAAAAGATTCCGCGCGAGGAAATCACGCAAATCATGCGCATCCAAAGCCAGCAGAACATCGACACGGCACGGCTCAAAGCCGAATGGGCTTTGGACGACTCGCGCACCGACCACGACTGGGAACGCGAAGACCTCGAACGCCGCCGCAACTGGGGCATAGAGGACGAACAGCGCGAACGCGAGTGGATGCAGGAAGAGAAGGAATACAACCGCAACTTCGAGCGCCGGAAAAAAGAAGACGACTACGACTTCGACCGCCAAGCGAAGGCAGACGACTACGACTTCCAGCAAATGATGCGGCGGCGCGAACTCGAGAAGGAAGACCATCTCCTCGCTCGCAGCGAACGGCTCGAAGACGACCGCCTTGCCTACGACCGCCAACGCCAGGACAAGATGGACGACGAGCAAATCGAAGCCAACCGCCACCAGCGCAACATGGACAAACTCCAACAAATGGCGCAGATGCAGGCACAGCTCGACCAGCAGAAGTACCAGCACGAGGAGAACGTAGCCTCCATTCGCAGCAACGAACAGATAAACCGCGACAACCAGTTTGCTAACATGACGGCCGACCAAATTCGTGCCGCCCAACTCTCCCACCTCACCGACGAGGCCCAAGTGGCGATGGCCAACGCCTACAATGGCGAGAAGGAAGCCGAGACAATCCGACAGACCGCCAAAGAGAAAGAGGCGATGATGCAACAGATGCTCCAGATGCAGCAGCAAAACAGCAATGCGCAGATGGAAGCCATGATGAAGATGGCGGGCATGATAAAGGACACCGCCGCCACCGTGAGCGGTGCGCAGCAGAGCCAACAGCAGCAGCGCATCGACCAACTCGAAGCCGACAACCGCCACCAGCAGGAACGGGTGGACCACACGCAGGACGTGGCCATGAGCCACATCTCGCAAGTAAGCACCGCTGCCGCCAACAACCTCAACGCCTTCAACGGCGGACTGGGCGCCAATGCCGCATCCGCCCCGCAGAGCCAGCCTCAGGCGGAGCAACAACAGCCTATAGAATGCCAGTGCTACAACTGTGGCCGCACCATCCGCATTCTCCCTGGCGCTCCGCAGTGCCCCCAATGCGGCGCTCCGTTCCAATGGTAAACAACAACTTCAAACGACTACGATTATGACGGACATAAAACTCGACGGCGATGCGGCTGTGGTGGGTGGCATTCACTCCGACTCGCACAACACGCAAAACAACTACAATACCACTAACAACAGCACGGTGAACCACAACACCGTCTACGAGGCGCAGAAATCGGTGACCGAAATCAGTCAGCAAAACGAACTCCTCTTCCTCCAATCCGTGCAGGAACGCCTTGCCGACGGACGCCTCGACGACCAAAAGTTGGCGGAACTCAACCAACTCAGCATACAATGGCACGTGGCTCCGGCAAGGGCAAACGCCATCATTGCCCAAGTGCGTCGCGACATGAAAGTGCTTCAAGGCGGTAAGGGCAACGACTTCCTAGCCGAACAGGTGCTCAACGAGGTGTTCAACGCCATTCAAAGCAACAACCTCGACATTCTGAAAAAGAAATTCAACACCCTCGAGCAACTCGGCGGCGCAATGACCGCCGACAACAACATCCAGTTCTACTACCACCTGTTGCTCGCCTCTATCTATCCCGACAAATGCGCCCTCTCCTTCTTCGCCTCTCACACCGACAACTACTGGCAACTCTTCTGGGCGCACGTGGCTTTCATCAAAACCGGCAACACCGACAACGCCACCGCCTTGCTGCCCCGCATGGGCGGCTTCGGATGTCCGCAGGGCGACATCGCCCTCCTTATGGCACTCGACAACCTCGCCGACTACCACAAGAACGGAAAGCAGGACTACTACCGACAGCAAACCACGCAATATCTCGACCAAGCCGTGCAGAACGGCATGAGCGAACCCCTCGGCGCATTGTGGTATGCCGTGAAGGAAATGCTCGCGGACAATCCCAAGCCCGAGGAGTGGTACAAATTCTATTGCGACACCACGCTCTCCGAACTGAAGCCGAAACAAAAGACCAAGATGGCGGTGCCGCCCAAAATGCCGACGCCGCCGCCCATGCCGAAGTTCAACGCACAAAACGTGCAACTCAACCAAATGCAGGGGTTCAATCCGCTTCAAGCGGCGCAGAAGATGGGCATCGGCACCACCGACGCCATCACAAAGAAACCGCAAATGGCCGTGATGCCCGGTTGTGCCGTGCCGCCTCCCATGCCCAGTGCCGGCGCTGCCAACGTGCCGCCTATGCCCCCTCAGAGCAAAGCCGCTCCTACGCCCGAAGCCGTCCACATGGCCACCGAGGTGCGCACGGCCAACGAGCCCATTGACCGCCCCGACCCATTCGAGGACCATTACGGCATTCTCCTCACCGACAGCAATGCGCTGGCGCGGAAATACGGTTGCACGCAACAGGAAGTGTACGACGTGTTCAACGACTTCATCCAGACCGCCTACGACCAGCAGATGTACTGGACGTTTCTCGACCTTGCCCAATATGGCATCGACTCCGCCCAAGCCGCGCCCTCGTGGCAGGACTGCAACGAAGCCGTGTCGCGCTGCATTGCCGACAACGGACTCACTGCCGGCCCCGACCTTCATCTCTTTATCGTGGGTGGCAACGACGTGATTCCCATTCCTCAAATCGACGATCCTTGGGAGTTTGACAGTAACTCCCTTCCCACCGACACGTGCTATGCCTTCGAAGGCACTTACGTCCCCGACTTGCTCGAGGGCGAGCAGAGCGATTTCACCGTCGACTCCGCCCGCAACAATGTGGCGCGTCTGCCTTTGGAGGACGGTCAGCTCGCTACCGACATCCGCAGCGACATTGGCGCGTATTTCAACATCAGCAGTTTGTACGGCGGCGGTGTCCCCGTGGGCAACGTGGTCATGATAAGCAACAACGAATGGATTCCCGCCAGTTGCACCATGACGCAGCACCTGCCGTTGCTCTACAACACCGACGACCCCGAACTCATCCGCAACGGCATGTACATCAGTCCCAAGTTGCTTACGTCCGACGAATCCTCTCTCGGCATCTACCGTCAGTCGTTGGCAAAGGGCGATATGCTCATGTTCAATCTTCATGGCGACGACGCTGAGGGCATGTGCGGCTTCTATAGCTGTGACGAGGCGTTCAGTCCCGCTTTGCTCGCCGAATCGCACGCAAGGGTGTTCAACACTGTGGCTTGCTTTGGCGCACGCTATTCGGGTTACCAACGCAGCGACTCCATGTTGCTCAGCGCCCTCTACGGTGGTGGCGTGTTGCTCTACACGGGTTCACTCATCCCCGTGCCGATGTTCTCCGACGGCAAGACTGACGAGGCTCGTGAGTTGCTCCTCAATCCCGGCACG
>CAVAOU010000109.1:0-6051 GCA_963590085.1 Senegalimassilia sp.
GAATTGTAGAGACCCACGTCGGCAACCGAGCCGTAGTTGGAGATGAACGCGCGCACGGCGAGTTCCACACCGGCGCCAAGGATGCCGGAAAAGACAAACGCAAGCCCGAGTTTCACCATCCCCGTGCCGTCCTTAATTGCTGTTGCCATCGATGACGGAAGATGGTAAGGGAACAGGCGGAGGGAGTACCAGCCTACGGTTGCCAGAGCCACGACTGCCGCCGACCCCACGGCAGGCAGGATGCCATCAGTGCCCCAAAGCCAGAAAAACGGCAGGGTGACAACGATGCACATCAGCGCATTGGCAACCGACTGCGCCGCCACTTCCCTCAGCCTCCGCATGCCCTTGAGTAACGCCAACTCGCCCGAAGCAAGAAGTGTGGCGGCACACACGGGCGCCAACCACAGGAATTCCGCCCAGCGGGCAACGTCGCCGAAATAGAAGTAACTGAACACTGGCGACAGCACGCCGCACACCACCACACTCACCACGGCGGTGAGCAGGCTCCAGAAGCGCACCGTCCGCACCATCGCCTGCGCCGCCTGGGGGTTGGGGCATTCGGCAAGATAGCGCACGGCGCTCACAGGAAGGCCGAGATTAAGGGCATCGGTGACAAACTTGACGGCTGTGTTGTAGAGCGACATCAAGCCGAGGCCAGCCGGGCCAAGCAGCACGGCGGCAATCTTGTTGCGCACAAGGGCCGCCAAAATGTTTAGCCCCTGCACGCTGCCAAAGCAACTCACGTATTTCACTACGCTGCGGTATTGTTTGCCTGAATCGTTTGCCACGATGAGATTTGTCTTTTTAACTGTTACAACCCACAAATTTAAAAAATTTCCCCGTCAACCCGAAATTTCCCCGCCCGAAAAACCGTGATAGAAAAAAGGGGTCGCTCATGGCGACCCCTACGGTTCTTTTTCAAGAGTTTTCTTAATCTTCTTTTGAAGCGCGCTTGCTCTTGCTTGCTTTCTTTTCGTCGGAACTCTTGCCAGAGTCCTTGTTGTCGGTCACGTCAATCTCCTTGCGGTCGGCGTCGATGAACTTGTATTCAAGGAATGCCAGCGCCTGATTTGCCACGACCTTAAATTTTTTGCCGTATTCACTTCTCCAACTGCGGTAAATCGACTTAAAGAAGCCTTGCTTGATGTAGGCATAAACATAAGGATGCACATAGAGTATGAAATCCTGTTTGTTCAGTGTGTTGACCACGTAGTCAATCTTTTCGTGCAGACGATCGGTAAAAAGAATCGACGGTTGCACCAGCCCCTTGCCGTAGCACGACGGGCAACTCTCCAGCGTCTCGATGTCGAGGGCGGCACGCACACGCTGACGAGTAATCTGCATCAGTCCGAACTTGCTCAGCGGCAAGATGTTGTGGCGCGCGCGGTCGTTGTTCATCACCTCACGCATGTGGTCGTAGAGTCGCTGCCTGTGCTCTGCAGTGGCCATGTCGATAAAGTCAATCACGATGATGCCGCCCATGTCGCGGAGTCGCAACTGGCGGGCAATCTCGTCGGCAGCGCGGAGGTTGACGTCGAGGGCGTTTTCTTCCTGGTTCTCGACATTGCGGTTGCGGTTGCCGGAGTTCACGTCGATCACGTGCAGCGCCTCGGTGTGCTCAATGATGATGTAGGCACCCGACTTGAACGACACTGCCTTGCCGAACGACGACTTTATCTGCTTTGTGATGTTGTAGAAATCAAAAATCGGCTCGTCCTTGGCATAGAGTTTGACGGCCTCTTTTCTCTCGGGAGCGATGAGGCTCACATAGTTGTAGATCTGCGAGTAGATTTCTGCATCGTTCACAAATATGTTTTCAAACGACGGGCTGAACACGTCGCGGATGATGCCTACGGCGCGGCTGTCCTCTTCGTGGAGGAGCGCCGGGGATTCCGACTTCTGCAATTTCTCGATTGTCTCTTCCCAGCATCTCACCAGGGTGTTCATCTCGTTGTTGAGTTCCGCCACCCTCTTGTTCTCAGCCGAGGTGCGCACAATTACGCCGAAATTCTTCGGCTTGATGCTCTCGATGAGTTGACGCAGGCGCAGTTTTTCCTCGGTCGACTTAATTTTCTGCGAGATAGAAACCTTGTTGGAGAAAGGTATCAGCACCATGAAGCGACCTGTGAACGACAACTCAGTGGTGAGTCGCGGTCCCTTCGTGGAGATTGGCTCTTTCGACACCTGGAAAATGATGTGCTGCCCTACGGTCAGGGTGTTGGCTATGCTGCCCTGCTTGTCGATGTCGGGCAGCAGTTTGAATTTTGAAATTTGCGGAGCCTTCTGCGGCTCGGCAATAGCGCTTTGTACAAAAGTATTAAAACTTGAAAACTGAGAACCGAGGTCGAGATAGTGAAGGAACGCCTCCTTCTCTGAGCCTATATCTACAAAGGCTGCGTTGAGTCCGGGCATCAACTTCTTTATCCGACCGTAATAGATGTCGCCAACGGCAAACTTGATGTTGCGGGCTTCTTTCTGAAGCGACATCAAGCGTCCATCCTCCAGAAGAGCGATGGATATTTCTTGTGGCTGAACATCAACTACTAGTTCACTTCTCATTGTTCGATTTTAAAGTCAATACTTAGAAACTGTCTTAAAAAGACACAAGAACAAACTGAAGATTCCTTTATCAGGAGAATCAGGTTTGCTCTTGTGGTAAAAATCCATGAAATTAAACTAAATTTCAGATTATTTCTTCTTATGACGATTCTTTCTCAGTCTTTTTTTACGCTTGTGAGTAGCCATCTTGTGGCCTTTTCTTTTCTTTCCGCTTGGCATAGTTGTATAAATTAAAGGATTAAACTATTAGTTATTATTTAACCTCTTCCATAAACACTTTTGCCGGTTTGAAAGCCGGGATTTTGTGCTCCGGAATGATGATTGTCGTATTTTTTGAAATGTTTCTTGCAGTCTTCTCAGAACGTACCTTTACGATGAAACTTCCGAAACCGCGGAGATAAACGTTTTCGCCGTTAGCCAAAGAGTCCTTCACAACTTCCATGAATTTCTCTACTGTCTCGAGAACGGCAGCCTTTTCTACACCTGTAGATTTCGAAATCTCATTTACGATATCTGCTTTAGTCATTTTTATATATATTTTAATTAGTTATTTGATTGATTTTCTTTTCCATACGCTGAGAAAACCGCCTCGCGGCGCACCATTTTTCCCAAACGCGAATGCAAATATCGCATTTTTTTTTCAAATAACCGTAACCTTTGCCTCGTTTTTTATCTAAAATTGTAGAAAATAAGGATTTAAATCTCTTTTTCGCCTTCTTTGAGGTGCAATCCCATGCCTTCCGCCACCTCGAGCATCAACTTGAAAGCCGCTTCGCGCTCGTTGGGAATCTGGCCGTCGAGGATGGCATTTTTCAAGTGTTCCTTGATTTCGCCCACCTCACGGCATGGCTGCATGCCGAACAGGCGCATAATCTCGTCGCCGTCGATTGGCGGCTGGAAATTGCGTATGCGGTCCTTCTCTTCTATCTCCACAAGTTTGCGGCGCACCTCCTGATAGTTGTGCAGGAAGCGCTTCACCTTCTCGGGATTCTTCGAGGTTATGTCGGCCTCGCAGAGGATCATCAGGTCCTCGATGTCGTCGCCGGCATCGAAGAGCAGTCGGCGCACTGCCGAGTCGGTCACCTCGTCCTCCACCAGGGCGATGGGACGCATGTGGAGTTCCACGAGTTTCTGCACATACTTCATCTTCTCGTTCATCGGCAGTTTCATCCGTTTGAATATGCCGGGAATCATCTTCTTGCCGATGAAGTTGTGGTTGTAGAATGTCCAGCCGAGGTTGGGGTCGTACTGCTTGGTCACGGGCTTGGCGATGTCGTGGAGCACTGCAGCCCAGCGCAGCCATTCCTTGTCCGACTTCTCAGCCACGTTGTCGAGCACCTGCATGGTGTGCAGGAAATTGTCCTTGTGGCCGCGGCCGTCCTTCGTCTCCACGCCTTTCAGCGCATGCAACTCGGGGAAGATGAGTTCAAGCAGGCCGCATTGCTCGAGGAGCATGAAGCCCTTCGACGGGCGCGGAGAACGCACGATTTTCTCCAGTTCCACAGCAATGCGCTCGCGAGAGATGATGGCGATGCGCTCACGGTTGCGGGTGATGGCCTCAAACGTTTCCGACAGGATTTCGAAGTCCAACTGCGTGGCAAACCTCACGGCACGCATCATGCGCAGAGGGTCGTCGGAAAACGTCACGTCGGGGTCGAGCGGTGTGCGGATGATGCGCTTCTCCATGTCGTCGAGTCCGCCAAACGGGTCAACGAGTTCGCCGAAGTTGTCGGCATTGATGGCAATCGCCAGGGCGTTGACCGTGAAGTCGCGGCGCTTCTGGTCGTCGTCGAGGGTGCCGTCCTCCACTATCGGGTTGCGGCTCTCGCGGTGGTACGACTCCTTGCGAGCGCCCACAAACTCGAGTTCGAGTCCGTGGTAGCGCAGTTGCGCTGTGCCGTAGTTGCGGTAAACAGCCAACGACGTTTTCGGGCCGAGGCGCTTTGCCAGAGCCTCCGCAAGTTTGATGCCGCCGCCCACGGTAACGAAATCGATGTCGGACGACGGGCGGTTAAGGAATATGTCGCGCACATAGCCGCCAACGATGTAGCAGGGCTGCCCAATGGAGTCTGCCACCTCGCCGACGGTGTGGAATATCTTTCTGTCTATCTTTTCTTTCAGATTCATAAGAGTTACAAAAGTTCCGAAATTTCCTCAGGCATTGGAGTGAGGCACTCCAGGCCGTTGTCGGTCACCACATAGGTGTTTTCGATGCCTACAGCGCCTACGCCGGGAATAACAAACTTAGGTTCGATGGCAATCACGTTGCCCTTCTCAAAAATATGCTTGCTGCGCGGAGCCAGCACCGGCCACTCGTTCACCTCGATGCCCACGCCGTGGCCTATGAAGCCTGCCTTCTGCGCGTGACCCATGAAGTAGTCCTGCTCGCCTTCCTTCTCCACCATCTCAATGGCAAGGTTGTAGGCTGCCTTTGCTTCCACACCCGGCTTGATGAACGAGCGCAGGGCGTTGTGGATGTCGATTGAGAGTTGGTGAGCCTTGGCGGCATGCTCGTCGAGCGTACCCACGTAGAACGAGCGGGTCATGTCGGTCATGTAGCCGGTGAAGTTGCCGTTCATGTCGATCATCACGGTGTTGCCGGGGCGAATAATCGATGCGTTGCAGCCCACAGGGAGCGACGGGTCGAGGCCTTCGCCGCCCATGGCGAAGTCGTACGGACTTGGATTGTCGGCATTGTCGCCCGCAAGGATGTTGCCCATGAAAATCTCCATCGACGGACCGTTGATGCGGAACAAACCGATGCATCCGTCAAGGCGTAGGATGCGCTCAATCTCAATCTGCAGTTCAACGTCGGTCATGCCCTCGTGGTAGAGACCCGAAATGCGGCGGTAAGACCCGCAATGGCGCACACCCGACTCGCGGAGCAGGCCAATCTCAAAGTCGGACTTCACCGAACGTGCCTGAGCCAACAGAGGCGAAGCATTGCCGGCAGCGTCAAGGCCGAAAGCCTTTTGGCACCGCGCGGCGTCGGAGTACGACATCGTGTCGAGTTCCAGCGCCAGGTGCTGCGGCAACGGCATTCCCTCGGCCTTCAAATGTTCAAGAATCTGTTCTGGTTTGCGGATGTGCACAATCCCCTCGCCAGTCTTGTTGACAGGGCGGCGCACAAACTGGATTGCGTTGCCGCTTGCCGGGATATAGACATAACCGCTGAAAACGCCCCCCGACAGATAGTAGAGGTTGGCATTTGTGCTGACAAGAATAGCGTCAGATCCCGCCTTCGCCATCATTTCCTGAAGTTTGCGGGTGCGCATGTTCAATTCCGAGACAGATACATTTCTATTCATAGTCCGTTATTTTATGTTGTCAAATTTTTCTGTGAGTTCGCCGAACGAGCCGACTGTCATTTCGGCATCCGTGCAGTTGCCGAATCCATAGGAAGCAAATACAAAAGGCATGCCAGCGAGATGGGTCTGCCGGCAGTCGCCTTCGGTGTCGCCCACATAGACGAGTTGGCGCAGGCCGTATTTC
>CAVAOU010000110.1:0-6000 GCA_963590085.1 Senegalimassilia sp.
GTTGCCGGCGTCAACCATGCGGGCGATGCGGGTTTTCATCTCCTGGGCGGCCTTGTTGGTGAACGTGAGGCAGAGGATGTTTCCAGGATTGATGCCCACTTCCTCCACCAGATAGGCATAGCGGTGGGTCAGAGCCTTAGTCTTGCCGGAGCCTGCGCCGGCAATCACGCGTATGCGGCCGTCGATAGCCGTGACAGCCTGCCGCTGCCGGTCGTTGAGTCCGTCAAGTATATCCATAGCCTTTACCAAAGATTAAAACGCCATCCCACTTTGATTTCCACACTGTAGAGGGAATTGGCGAGAATGTTTTTGCTGTCGTGCACAATTGCCACATCGCTCTTGCCCACGATGCCTGCAAACCAGCGGTTGTTGTTCCACACGCAGGCAAGGTTCAGACGGTTGTAGATGCGGAACGATTCGCCCGGCTCCACGCTCGTCTGCTCGCCGTGGCTCAGCGACGGTATCAGCGCTTCGCTCACGCCCACGGTGATGTGCTTGTTGGGCACCCAGTTGTAGGCATATCCGCCTTTTATGCCGTAGGTCTGCTCCTTGACCTGCACTTTGGCGTCCTTCCACACGTCCGGCAAGTGCGACGCCAGTTCAGTGGGGAACTGAGTGAAGTCGAACTTGAGGTCGCGGTTATTGTACGACAGGCCGATGAAAAACGAGCCCTGGCTACGCAACTGCAGGCGGCTGAACGAGAAGGCGGCGGCATAACTGAAGCGCTTGTGGTTGAAGAAATACACGGCATCTACGCCCCACGAGGAGGTGTTGACACCAGAGAACGGCACATTGAGGTGCTTGATGTCGCCAATGCGCCTTATGTTCATGCCTACGTCATTCTTGATGGAATAAAGACTCGCTGTAAACAGGGCGCAGGTGAAGTCGAAGTTGAATTTCGACTTGCGGCGGTCTGCCCCGCCGAAGAATTTATTGATGTTGAAGTCGTAGCCGATGGAAACGGCAAGATAGGTCACGTCGAAGCCAATGGTGTTGACCGACGGCGACCGCATGATCAAAGGGTGGTTCCAGTCGACAAGGAAATGGTTGTTGTCAAACCAACTGTTGGTGCGCAACTTCACGTTCATCTTGTAGCCAGTTCCCTTAACGTAGGTGCTGTCGTAGCCGTTGAAAAACTTGTCGCCCCAGCGGTAGGTCTTGATGCAGAAATTCGGGAACTTGCCCCATGCGGCTATCGAGTCGAGCGCAAAGGAGATGGCATTGCCGTGAAGGGCAAAGCCTATGAGCATCACTGCCAATATGAAAATTCTCTTGAAGCGCATCTAAATCGCTACAAAAATACAAAAATTCGCGAGTGTTGCAAAATCATTACACCGCGCGCAGCCGTTTTGAAAATATTGCCTATATTTGCCACGACCAACACACACCATTATGGCAAAGAAAAAGAGCAAAGCATACAGTCATCAAGAACTTGAAGCCGTAGCCTGTCTGGCATCGCTGAAACTCGGCGACTACACTTACGACGACAACGATTTCCGCCAGTTCACCGTCACCTGTTCCGGCGCCTATGAGCACACGTTTGTAAGAAACAGATATGACCACTGGGAATGCGACGACATCGAACTCGACGTCATGTTTGACGACATCGATGACGACGACTTGGACGATTACGATGACTTGGACGATTACGATGACCTCGACGACGACGACGACCTCGATGACTTCGACAAGGATGATTTCGATGACTTCGACGACTTTGACAAAGAAGATTTCGACGATGTCATCGACGACCTCGACGAAGACTATGATGATGACGGAGACAACTTGAAATCGAGCCTCGTCTCCGCCCTCGAACAAGTATACAAAACCAACCACACAATCATCCCACCATGCAAATTGTAGAGAGACAGACAGACAGACAGACAGTCGTCACGCAAAAGTGGCTTGACGGCATATCCTACGAAATAGCATTCTGGACCAACGTCTACCGTTGGCCGCACACGTTCCACGGACTGATGCAATGGTCCAACTACCGCTCTGCCATCTCGCTGCAGGGCTTCGACGCCAATGCCTTCCTGCAGGCAATCCCGCATCCGAAGGTCTACGATGTGGGCTGCGGAATGAGTTACGCCATCGGCGACCACATTGAGCGCAACGGCCATCTCGAGCCCATCGAAGTCCATTACGTCGACCCGCTGGCATTCCACTTCAACAGGATTCTGCGCTGCACCAAGAAAGACCTGCCGCAGATTGAATTCGGCATGTCGGAATACCTTTCGGCATTCATCCCCGCCAAGGACGCGTCGCTGATTACAATCCAAAACGCGCTCGACCACTCTTCTGCGCCCATCAAGGGCATCATCGAGGCTTTGGTGTCGCTGCACGACGGCGGAGTGCTCTATCTCAACCATCACCCCAACGAGGCGGAGACGGAGAAATACAAAGGTTTCCACCAGTACAACATCGACGAGCGCGACGGTGACCTCGTAATCTGGAACAAGACGCACACCGTCAACATAACCCAATTGCTCGACGGCTTTGCCCAGGTCGAAACAAAAAGGATGGACAGCGACAATCACATCATCGCCATAATCAGCCGCCTCCCTGGGCACGACTCGTTGCCCGACAGACTGCAGCCGTATGTCGACGACAAGGCCGACAAAGGCGAACTCTGCCAAGTACTGCTGCAGTACCAGTTCCGCCACACTTCCTTGGCGAAGCACATCAAGGCGAGCCTACACTACGCTGCGCTCAACGCCGTCCAGTGCCTAGCGCAGATGCTCCCTTGGAGCCTCAAGATGAAAGTGAAGCGCCTCATCAAGCAAGCCTAAGCCCAATGGGCGCTAATCGTCCTGCGGGGTTACCACTTCTTGAAGATAGATTTGACAATAGCCTTGCCCACCTTCCGCTCGATGCCTTGCTTCGTGGTGGGGATGCCCGTGGTGCGCGCAATCTTCTGCTTCGCGGCAGAGATGCCGACGGCGCGTTTCAATGAGAAGGAAAGCCCTGGAATTTTGCTCATAATGCTGTTCGTTTTTTATTGTTTCTACTTGGTGTAAATCGGTTGCACGTACTTCCGCGTGTGGGTCAGCGCTGCCATTTCCAGCCAGATGTAGTTGTCGTAGCGCATGCGTTCGTTCTCAAAGCCGAGATATAGCGTACGGCTCTTGCCCGGCAGCAACTGGCCGTTGCACGACTGCGTGCCCATCTGCGACTGGTCTACGTCGTACTTGTAGGTCTTCTTGTCGCTGGCCTCGGAGTCGTTGAACTTCTTTGCCTCCGACTGGCTCGTCATCACATACATGTTGCAGTAGGCATCCTCCTCGCGCGGCGGACGGGTGTCGCCGAGCAGAGTGTTGATGATGCTGCCCATCATCGATTGCCGCTCATAGACGGTCTTGCCGAAGAGTTTCAACTTCGACGAGGCTACATTGAGATTGGCGGCAAACTTGCCGTCGCTGCCCACTGTGTTTTCGTTTGTGGAGACGCGCAACGAATAGAGCACCGCGTCGCAGCCCGTAGGCAACGTGACGGGCACCACCACGCGCGACTTGCCCGAAAAATAGGCTTTCAGATTGCCGCGCAGGCCAACTTTCTTCGGCTCGCGGAATACGCTCTTCGCCGTGAATGTCTCTGCCTCGCGCGCAAGGAAATTGCTCTTCTGGCACTCCACAATCTGCTCCTTCACGCGGCGGCGGCTACCTTTGGTCTTGCCGTTGCAGGCGACGCTGATGCTCATGGTCGTTTCGTCGCCGACGGGCGTCAGTTCCATCATGAAGATACCGTCGTTAGCAACGGTGACGGTGTCGGTCATCGAACCATCAAATTTCCACCGACGCATGCTCTGCTTGCGGTCCATGTCGTTAATCGTGGCCTCGACGCCGCCCTGGCATTCAATCGTCACAGTGAGCACATCGCCAGCATTAAGTGCATAGGCATAGCGCTCCGACTGTTTCAACTTCATCCGCCGCTTGGAGATGAGCGTGTTGCCCTGCGCCGCGTCCTCCTTCGGCGCAGCGCCAACGTTTGCCGCGTTGGCAATCTTCTCGGGATGCTCACGCAGGTCGTCAACGCGAGCCTTCAACGCTTGGCACTTGGCCTTTGCTGCTTCGTCCATCTTCTCGGCGTTGAAGTCGTAGTAGAGATGGCGCACCTCGTCCTTGACGTTCTCCAGCGCCGCCTCGTTGCCGCTCGCAATGGCATCGGCGGCATCGGCAGCGAGGGCTTCTATCCGCTTCGCCGTGTTGTCATACTTCATCTGCTCCATCTCCGGCATCTTGCCTCCGTCCTTCTTTCCTCCGCAGGCAAAGAGTGAAAGGCTGACCGCGAGAATGAGGATGATTTTGAAAGGTCTGTTCATATTCCCGTCAATAAGAATTGTCAATCTGTTCAAGCAGTTTTTCGCGCACAGCCGTGCTGTTGTAATCCCTCTTCAATTTGATTTGCCAGTCGTACTCATCGTCCATGCCGTCCACATTGCGCACAAACCACCGGAGGTTTTTGTCGACAAACTTGCTTGCCTCTTCCTGCTTGCCCTTGTTGCACATGTCGTCAACCACATCGCTCAGATACAGGAATCGATCCTCGGCATTGCCTTCGTAGTTTTCATTGTCTTCAAGCATAGGATAGTAATTCAAAACCATTTCATACTCGCCTTTTTTCATCAATTCCGTGCGCAGCAATTGGCAAACATCGTAGGTGTATTTGCTCTTCCATTCATATTTTGCAGCGCAACGGCCTTTATGCCATGGAGTAATCTTTTCATACACATATATAGCCTTGTCGACTGCCCCCGCTTCAACGTAGGTCTTGATTAACTGAAAAGCGCAAGGCTCAGCATCTTCGTGGTCGCTGATTTTCACAAGAAACTCCTGCGCCTCTGTTAGGTTTCCCTCCGCAAGCTTCTCCTCGAACTTGTCGATGTTTCCGTCGTGGCACGCCGCAAAACTAACCGACAGCAGCACCACCGCCACCAGCCTAAGGCAAACACCCTTAACACGCCGTAATCTCATATCCTAACTTTTTAATAGCCAATACAGCATTCTCCATCTTACACAATGGAGAATGCTGCATCAGTCAAATTTATTTTTTCAAAATTTCATAAAGCCTGATGTGGCAATTAACGGATTTCTCATCACCTATAACCTTCAAGCTTTTGCTGTCGCAATGGACGTCGGCTCTCTTCATCATAACAACATCGGAAATGTGCAACTTTGGCTGTTGGGGTGGCGTTGATTGAAACGCCCGTTTGAGGAACGTAATTGGTGTATCTCCACCGTTAGATGCATCAACAAACGTGCCATCGAACTTCTGACCTTGTGGCATTCCATAAAATTCTGCTAAAGCTGGCCGGTACTGACCCTTTCTTTTCGTGGATTTGGACAAGTATTGGTGCATTTCGTCATCCGTTACGTAGAGGAAGAAATAACGAATGGGCTTGTCACAATTCGGTTTATTCCACAATGGTAATCTGCGTATGTCGTCAAACATTACACCCGACGACTGTGGATAGGTGAAGGTCTGATCATTAGGATTCCGATGAAATTTGATTTCGAAGCACCAAAGCTCACTATCGCCTTCATACATCAAATCCAACTCTTTGTTTCCACTCACATTGCTGCCATAAGGCTCTTCGAGAGAGAAATGGTTGAGTTCCTGATCTTGCTTCAGCATTGAGGCAAACCAATAAAAGCGGATGTTGTCTTCCGAAAGAAAGCCTTTCTGATTCCTCCCCATCAGTTCCGACACAAATGTGTTGAATAGTTTGTTTATATCCATTGTTTTATAGTTTTATTGCAGTTTTCAAAGGCAGTTAGTGATTTAGGGGAATAAAATTTCGGGTACATTTTATCTATCAATATCGCATTTTTATCCAAGAATTGCATACATACATCGGTCTTAGATTTATTTGCTCTGGTTTTATATCACATGAAGGGCACCCCAAAGTTTTAAGCTCAAAACTTTGGGGTGCAGTTCACATTTTTACTTTAAAGCAGCTTTCTTCGCTTCTAATTTTGCAATATCTGCATTCATGATATC
>CAVAOU010000111.1:0-1535 GCA_963590085.1 Senegalimassilia sp.
CTCTTGGCATTCGCCGTTTCGAGGTATTTTCGTGCCTCATCCTTGTGGCCCGTCTCGTAGAGGCAGGCACCGTACCATTGGCAATAACTTGCGTTGCCGGGGTTTTTCTTCGCCAGGTCGGCAAATGTGGCCAACGCCCGCTCAAAGAGGCCGTCGTTGTAGTACTTCTTAGCCTGTTGCAGGGTTACGGCGGCATTCATTGCCGAGCACCCGAGGAGGGCGATGCTGAGGATCAATGCTTTCTGTTTCATAGTCGATGTGTGCTTTAATTATGAAAACATTTTGTTTATTTCGTCGAACGTGAGAGTCGTGATGATTTTCTTGCCGTCGGGCGTGAAACTCGCCTCTTTGCTCTTGAAGAGCGACGCCAGCAGAGAGTCGGTCTCGCTGCCCGTGAGTTTGCGGCCGTAGCCAATGGCTGCAGCGCGCGCCGACGACAGGGCAATGCGCTCGCTCACCCGCTTGGTCACCGACAGGCCGCCATTGACGGCGGAGTCGACGACGTCGAGAATGAGTTCCTTGACGTCGACATTGTCGAGGCATGCCGGCACGGCGTTGACCGCCCACGAGCAGTCGCCGAGAAACGAGAGTTCGAAGCCCATCTTCTCCATCTCGCCCTTGAGTTCGTCGAGGATGAGATTTTGCGCCGTAGACAGTTTGATAACCTCCTGGAACATCACCTTTTGC
Organism: Senegalimassilia sp.; assembly: GCA_963590085.1. GTDB lineage: Bacteria > Bacteroidota > Bacteroidia > Bacteroidales > Muribaculaceae > Limisoma. The sequence goes on from CAVAOU010000111.1 coordinate 688, forward strand.
GACTCTACGGCGCTCGTCGCGGCGGTGGCAATCAGTTTGTCGAAGAGCACACGGATGTGGGCGCGGTGCTGGTCGATGAGCATCAGTCCGTTGGTGCTCGGCACGAGGATGTATTTGTTCTTCAACTGCGTGTAAGCCCCGCTGCTGAAGTCGGTTGCGTCGGGGAGGATGCCTGCGCCTGCGGGCTGCTCTTGCGCCGTAGGGCTCTCGCCGCCGATGGCGGAGGAGGTAATGACGTGCTGCAGGCTCTCGTTGCGCTTCTGCTCGAAGTTCTGGTAGAGCGCGTCCCAGTTGTTGAGTTGCGAGTCGACGATGCGGTGGCGCGGAGGGGTGCTCTGCGAGCCTCCGATGGCCGACGGGCGCATTGCCGAGGCTGGCGCGGAAGAGGTGCTCTTTGCCTGAGTGAACGGGTTGTAGGTGGGGTCCACGTCGATTTGCGGCATCGACAGGTCGTCGGGTTTGCCTACGGGTATCTCGATGTCGCCTTCGGTGTCGAACTCGATGGTTGGCACGGCGCTGAACTTGCCGAGCGTTTCCTTGACGGCGGCAAAGAGTATCTGCCAGATTACCTGCTCGTTTTCAAACTTAATCTCGCTCTTCGTAGGGTGGATGTTCACGTCGATTGTTTCCGGGTCGACAACGAAGTGCAGGAAGTAGTTTGGCTGCTCGTCGGCAGGAATCAGTTGGTCGAAGCACTGCATTATCGCCTTGTGGAAATAGGGATGGCGCATGTGGCGGCCGTTGACAAAAAAATACTGCAGATAGTTGCGCTTGCGGGCGTTTTCGGGGCGCGTGACGAAGCCGAAGATGCGCACCACCGAGGTCTCGGCCTCGATGGGTATCATCTG
>CAVAOU010000111.1:1545-5996 GCA_963590085.1 Senegalimassilia sp.
GCTCAGCGACTTGGCAAACAGCGACACGATGCGCTGCTTGAAGGAGTCGCCCGCCATCAACTGGTACATGAGGCTGCCGTTGTTGGAGAGTTTGAACTCCGTCGAGTAGTTGACCAGCGCCAGTTTCTCAAACTCACGCACTATGTTGCTGAGTTCCACGGAGTTGCTCTTGAGAAATTTCCGTCGGGCAGGCACGTTGAAGAAGATGTTCTTAATCATGAAATTGCTGCCCACCGGACAGTAGTCGGGCTCCTGCGACTCGCACTGCGAAGCGCTGATGCAGAGGTGGGTGCCCATGGGCGCGTCGGCCTTGCGGGTGCGCAGTTCCACCTGGGCGATGGCGGCAATCGAGGCGAGCGCCTCGCCGCGGAAACCCATGGTGTGGAGCGCAAAGAGGTCGTCGGCCTTCTGTATCTTTGAGGTGGCGTGGCGCTCAAACGACAGGCGGGCGTCGGTTTCCGACATTCCCGAGCCGTTGTCGATCACTTGAATAAGCGTGCGGCCGGCATCCTTGAGCACAATCTCAATGGACGTCGCGCCTGCGTCAATCGCATTTTCCACGAGTTCCTTGATCACCGAAGCGGGGCGCTGTATCACCTCGCCGGCGGCAATCTGGTTGGCCACGGAGTCGGGAAGAAGTCTTATAATGTCTGACATATACTTATTCTTGATGCTTTAGTCTTGTTCTTCTCTGATTCTCGCCACGGGGGCCACGGTCTCAGGCGAACTCAGCAGTTCGCGCTGCTCGTCGGGGATGTCGAGCAGGTCGTAGCGGTCCTTGGGGCGGATGTTGCCGTACCACTGGAAGCCTTTCAGGTAGTACTGCGATTTTTTTGCCAGAAACAGCGGCGTGACCTTGCCCGTGACGTCGGGCCACAGGTTGAGTTTCTCCATCTGCTGGCCTTTGAGCATCACCTTCAGGAAACTGCCTTCCGCCTCCACGAGTTTGTTGTAGGTGGAGTCCTTTTCCTGCGGGAGCATTATCGCCATCACGTTGCCGTCCACGTCGAGTTGGTGGAGTTGGCCGTCGATGAAGTAGGCGGTCATCTTCTTGCCCGACAGTTGGTTGTAGAATTCCTCGTCGATGTGCTCCGCCATCATGCCGTATTCAGGCAGGTAGGCTTTGTCGACGGTGCTGTCGTTGAGGTGCACCTGGATGACGTTGCCCATCACCTGGCGCTCGAGGTTCCACACCACGGGGTGGCGGTGCATGAAGATCATCGAGTCGGCCGACTGGAAGGTGAGCGAGTCGCACACGCCCTGCACGTCGGTGCGGTAGAAGCGCACGTTGGGGTAGGCGCACATCACTCGCGAGGAGTCGGGCATCTGCAGGTAGGTGCGTATGGTGTCGCCGTGCACGAAGAGGGTGTCGCCCTGCGAATATTCCATGGCGAGGGCGCGGCGCGTGGCAAACGAACTGTTGGTCTTCTCGTTGTGGTAGCCGTAGCCGCCGGTGAGGATGGCCGACTTGGCGGTGTCGGTGAGCACCATGTTGCCGAAGGCTTCGCCGTAGCCCTTGGTGCGGTCGTAGATGAGGGTGTCGCCTGTGAGTGTTTGGCCGTCCTTGCCTACGACGAGCGAGCGGTTGAAGAGTTTTGCCATGTCGGCGTCGGTGTTATACCAGCCGCGGTCGGTGTAGACCACGCTGCTGTCCGACTCAATGGTGGTTTGGCCCACGATGTCGGCTATGTGGCTCTGGGTGTTGTAGAGCAGGGTGTCGGTCTTGAGCACGAAGCCTTTCTCCTCGTTGTTGAGCGTCACGTTGAAGAGAAATTCGGTGTCCTTGGTGTCGGGCGCATACTGGCCGTAGACCGATGTGATGGTGTTCTTGTCGTCGACAATCTTGCCGCCGTTGAAGTAGTAGCCCACGTTGGCTATGAGGTCGTAGTCGAGGCTGTCGGTGAAGAGGGTGGTGTTGCGGTGCTCCATGCGCACGCCGTTGGTCAACTTCCTCAGCCGCGCTATTTCCTGCTGGCCGTTGTAGTACATCACGTCGGAGTAGACAAACAGGGTGTCGCCCTGCTCCATCTTCACGTTGCCGAAGGCGTCCATGCGGTTGTCCTGGTCGTAGAAGTGGGCGCTGTCGCAGTACATATACATGTCGCCCTTGCGAAACTTGACGTGTCCGTTGAGCACCTGGTACTCGGGATGCAACTCGTTGAGCGACAGGCTGTCGGCATATTCAAGGAAGATTTTGCCTTTCTGGTGGCGGTTGGCTGTGGGCACCACCGGCTTGACGGCGTGGACGAGGCTGTCGCCGAAGATTATGGATACTAACCAAATTGCCAAAAGGCATAAGACGCTGGTTAGAATCTTATGCCTCTCGTGCAAGCCTTTATTTTGTGAGTTTTTATTCTTATAGTCGGTCATAAAACTGTGTTAACGTTTTAGCCAGCCTTCGTGCTGGAACTTGCAGTCGCGCCAGCCGTCCTCGATGTAGACGTAGGTGGATTTAATCTTGTTTTCAACCCAGTCGATGATTATCTTGCTCTTGGCTGCTGCTTCATACATGTCCTTCAGTTCCTCGAAGTCGTCGCTGAGTGTGGCTTTGTGGCCTTCGATGCGCGATTTCAGTCTCACGATTGCCACCACTTCGCGGCCTGTCTTCTCGTCGACCATGATAAACGGCTCGGAGATTTCGCCCACCTGCAGTTTGTCGACCTGCTTAGCCACTTCCTGCGGCAGTTGGCTCATCTGGAACTTGGTGGAGCGGGTTTGCTCGTTGTACATGATGCCCTGGTTGTTGCGGGTGTCCTTGTCCTGCGACAGATACTGCGCTGCCTGCTCGAAGGTGAACTTCCCGTTGTTGATTTCCTTGCGCAGCGAGTCGAGGCGGTTGATGCCGTCGGTCAACTCCTTGTCCGACACTTTCGGCTTCAGAAGGATGTGGCGGGTGTTAACCTTGTCGCCGCGTTTCTCAATCAGTTGGATAATGTGGTAGCCGGCATCGGTCTCCACGATGCGCGACGCTTTCTTCGGGTCGGTGAGGTTGAACGCCACATTGGCATATTCCGACATCAACTCTGTGCGGCCACGGAAGCCGATTTCGCCGCCGCGCACCGACGAGCCGTCCTGCGAGTAGAGGATGGCGAGCGTGGAGAATTCGGCCTCGCCGTTGTTCACACGCTGTGCGTAGTCGCGCAACCGCGACTTCACCTCTTCGATTTCTTCCTTAGGGATGACTGGCTTGATGGTGATGATCTGCGCTTCTACCTGCATCGGTACAAACGGGATGCTGTCCTTGTCGAGCGAGTTGTAGTATTTTCTCACGTCGGCTGGCGTAACCTTGACGTCCTTGGTGAGGCTTTCCTTCACCTGTTGCACGATGTACTGGTTCTTGATGATGTCCATATACTGCTCGCGCATCTCGGGGATGGACTTGCGGAAATATTCTTCGACCTTCTCTTTCGAGCCGAGCGACTCGATGAAGTAGTTGATGCGGGCGTTGACCTCGCGCGCCACGGTGTTGTCTTCCACCGTGATTGTGTCGATTACGGCCTGGTGGAGGAAGAGTTTGTCGATGGCCAACTGCTCGGGAATGACGCAGTAGGGGTCGCCGTTGATGGGCGTCTTTTCATACTGGAGTTGGTTGTACTGCTCTTCAACCTGCGACTTGTAGATTGGCTCGTCGCCTACAACCCACACCAATTCTTCCGCTATGTTGTTTTGCGCCACTGCATAATAGGCTGCAATGACGGCAAATGCTATTATTGACAGATACTTAATCTTCACAATCTTCGTTCTTAAATTAGGATATTTTATTTATACAATGCGCAAAATTGCTGATTTTTTGCGGCATTTCAAAACCTCTATCGACAGATTAAACCATTCTTTAGATTGTTTTTAGTTTATTTGCCGATAAGGCTTTTGCAAAGATAACTAAAATTGTTGGATTTTCCATTATCCGCCTCCGTCGTTGATAAAAAGTCCCGCCAGAATCGCCGCCAACCGCCGGGAAATCACGCCTTGATGGTGTTGGTGGCACCACCTACGGGGTGCAAGGTGCTGGTAGTCAGCCATCCCCAGGCTGAAGCCTGGGGTTATCAATACGGCGCACCTACGGCGCGCTCCCCCTCGCCGACACTGCACTCGCTCCCGACATCACGGCGGGACACTCACCACACCACACCGACTGCACCCTCTGCCTGCATCTCGCAGGTTGTGGAGGTGTGAACATGCCCCGTCGGGGCATCGTATTGCTAACCACGGGGTTCAGCCCGTGGTAGAGTGGCGCTTATAGAAATGCACCCCGTAGTGGGTGCCGCCAGCGCCAGCCGTGGGAGCCTCGTAGAGGCGATATGTTCCAAACCCCACGGCTTCAGCCTGGGGCAAGGGCAATCCACCCCAATGTTTGCGTGCTGTAAGTACGCCACCGCACCGACGGGGCTCTCTCCCTCGCCAGGGAGCACAAAAAATCCCCGCTCGGGAGGGAGCGGGGATGGGGATGCAGA
>CAVAOU010000112.1:0-5991 GCA_963590085.1 Senegalimassilia sp.
AGCGTGAGGCGCAGCGAACCGTTGCCGCGGCGGTATTTCTGCAGGTTGTTGGTTGGGTCGGGCTTGGCGTCGAGCAGTCCGGCGTCGACGTTGAGCAATGTGGTGCTGCTCAGGCGTATGCCCTTGCCCATCGACAGGAGTTTGCTGTAGCCGTCGGCCTTGAATCGCGCCGTGAATGGGGTGGAGCGGCGGATTTTGTTGATTTTCACCATGCCGCTCGTCAGATTGCCGTACTCCACCGACGGGATGCCGCGCACCACCTCTACGCTCTCCACATCGTCGGTCGAGATGGAACGCATGTCAACGCCGCGGTTGGTGGTGTTGAGATTGTTTTCGGTTGAGGAGGTTGTGGTTGCCGATTGGGTGGACGATAGCGGAGTGTACTGCATGTTGGCATCCGTCGACAACGGGTTGCCGTCGACCACGAAGAGTGTGCCAAGCGATGAGATTGCATAGTTGTTGTTGACCGACGAGTTGCCCTGCGCGTCCATCGTGCCCGTTTCGCGGAGACCGATGGTGTTGGCTGTCGACAGGTCCGGATCCTTCTGCTGTCCGCCGGGAAGCAGTTGCATAAGGTCGGAAAGACTTGTCGGCTGAAGAAACTCCATTGCCGAGCGGTCGATGCGCGATGCCGTCACGGCTCCTTTCGACTCCTTGGCGGTGACCACCACTTCGTGCAGTTCCGCTGCCATAGCGATGGAATCAAGGCGGGCTTCTTCCTTCGGGTCAATATCTGGCGACTGTGCTGCTGCCCATCCGAATGCCGAGAGCATAGCGGTGGCCAATAGATTAAGCCGTAGTAATTTGTGCATTGCGTTAAACTCCAATTATGTATGGTGCAAAATTACAACCTATGCGCCAAATTAGCAATACTAATATGTTGGTAATTATTGCGCGCGTACTCATAATTAGTGATGATGCCGAAATTTTCATTGCTTTTGTAGACATTTTACTTGCAGATTTTGCCTACTTTTGCGGCATTGAATCAAAAAAACGCGAGATTATGGATGAGTTGTTCTATGAGGTTGTCGACTTGCTCAAGTCGCTTATCGCCACTCCGTCGGTGAGCCGCGACGAGGCTGCCGCCGCCGATAAGGTGGAGGCTTTTATCCGGAGCAAGGGGCATGACGCCAAGCGCCACGGCAACAATGTGTGGGCCATTGCCGACGGCTACGACGCTTCGCGGCCTACGCTGCTGCTTAATTCCCACATCGACACGGTGAAGCCGGTGGCAGGGTGGACCTACGACCCGTTCACTCCGGAGGACGACGGCGAGCGCATCTACGGCCTCGGTAGCAACGATGCCGGCGCGCCGATGGTGAGTCTGCTGGCAACGTTTCTCATGCTGTCTGCCCGACAGCAGAAATATAATCTTGTGTTCCTCGCCTCGTGCGAAGAGGAGGTGAGCGGCAAAAACGGCCTCGAGTCGGCATTGCCATTGCTCCCGAAGATCGATGTGGCTGTGGTGGGCGAGCCTACGGGCATGCAGCCTGCCGTGGCGGAGAAAGGTCTGATGGTGCTCGACGGCGAAATCAAGGGTAAGTCGGGCCATGCGGCTCGCAACGAGGGCATCAACGCCATCTACGAGGCTCTGCCTGTGGTGGAACGCCTCCGCAATCTTTCGTTCCCGAAGGTGTCGCAGCATCTCGGCCCGGTGAAAATCAGCGTGACGCAAATCAATGCCGGAACGCAGCACAATGTGGTGCCCGACCTCTGCAAGATTGTCGTTGACGTGCGCACCACCGATGCCTACACCAACGAGCAGACACTCGAGATGATCCGTCAGGCGGTGCCGCAGTGCCAACTCACTCCGCGCAGCGTGCGCCTGCGTCCGTCGTCGATACCCGAGGACCATCCCATTGTACGCCGCCTTGTGTTTGCCGGCCGTGAGCCTTTCGGCTCACCTACGCTCAGCGATCAGGCGCTTATGCCTTTTCCGTCGGTGAAGATAGGTCCTGGCGACTCCGCCCGCTCGCACACCGCCAACGAGTACATCACCTACGCCGAAATCCGTGAGGCGATGCAACTCTACTATGTCACCCTCGACGGCCTCTCGCTGTAGGGCAAAACACCTAAAATATGCAAAATAGAGGCGAACATTGCATTTGTTCCGCCCTATTTATGTACTTTTGTGCCGTCATTGAATGAAATGAACTTGAAGCGCTTTCATATCTACATAATCATAGCAACAATCTTGTCGACGGCACTTTTTGCCAATCCACAGACAGGAAAGGGCAACCACTCGGGCGACAGCATTCCCAATGCTGCCACGGCACTTGTCGACTCTGCTCTGATTCGTGCACGCTCAGTGACATCGCAGCGCATCGACTCCATCCGCAACGCGATGGCGGCCTTGCGCAACAGTGCCCGCCGCCAGCGCCCGTCGCTGCGTTCGGGCGAGCAACTCGACTCTGTGATCAGCAGTGTCACCGACCGCGCCAATGACCGCATCAATGACACTGTGCCCGACCGTGTGAAAGACACCGCCGTTGCACTCCCCGACACCATCGAACTGCCTGATTCAGCCTATCTTGCGGACGACATCCCCGCAGACCTCGACACCGTGCCGAAGCCCAAAAAAAGCCGCATCGTCAAGGAGCAGGTTGACCTCGACCACGCCGTGGATTTCTCCGCCAAGGACTCCCTTGTGATGATGGGGCAGAGCGCCGCGTTTATGTACGGCAAGAGCAGTGTGAAATATGCCGACATCGACCTTGCCGCCGACGAAATCCATATGGACATGAAGGAAAGTCTGGTGTATGCCGTAGGCCGCCCGGACTCTACCGACGAAATCATCGGTTCGCCTGTGTTCAAGGACAAGAGCGGCGAGTATGAGTCGAAGACCATGACCTACAACTTCAAGACGTCGAAAGGCTTCATCACCGATGTGGTTACCCAGCAGGGCGAAGGCTACCTTACTGGCGGGCAGACCAAGAAGATGGCCGACGACTCCTACAACATTATCAACGGCCGCTATACCACCTGCGACGACCACGAGCATCCGCACTTCTACATGCAACTCACCAAGGCGAAGATGCGCCCGAAGAAGGACATTGTCACCGGTCCGGCCTACATGGTGCTTTGCGATGTGCCGCTGCCGCTGGCTGTGCCGTTCGGCTATTTCCCATTCACCTCGAAATACTCCTCCGGCGTGATTTTCCCGACCTTCGGCGACGACTACAACAAGGGCTTCTATCTCCGTGACGGCGGCTACTACTTTGCCCTCAGCGACTACGCCGACTTGGCTCTTACGGGCGAAATCTACACCAAGGGCTCTTGGGGCTTGGCTGCCAAGTCGACCTACAGAAAGCGATACAAGTTCTCGGGCAGTTTCGACCTCAGTTACATCACCACGATTACCGGCGACAAGGGTTCGCCCGACTATATGAAGCAGAAGAACTTCCGCATCACTTGGTCGCACTCGCAGGACTCGAAGGCCAATCCTAACCTCACGTTCTCGGCGAGCGTGAACTTCGCCACTTCGGGCTATTCTCGCAACGACCTCAACAGTTACTACAGCGAGGCGTTTACGGAAAACACCAAGAACAGTACGGTGAACATGTCCTACCGCTTCAGTTCGAAGTTCCAGATGTCGACGACCGCATCGTTGGCGCAGCGCACACAAGACTCCACGCTCTCGGTGTCGTTCCCTAACATTACCCTCTCGCTCTCGCAGGTAGCACCGTTCAAGCGCAAGCGTGCCGTGGGCGCCGAGCGCTGGTATGAGAAAATCAAAATGTCGTATACCGGTACGTTCCAGAACAGTCTTACCGCCAAGCAAAACCAGTTCTTCAAGAAGAGCCTCGTGCGCGACTGGTCGAACGGTATGCGCCACACCGTGCCAGTGTCGGCTACGTTCAGCATCCTGCAGTACATCAACGTGTCGCCGAGCATCACGATGAACGACCGCATGTACACCCGCAAAATCCGCCGCGCTTGGGATGCCAACGCCTCGGCGGAGGTGATGGACACGACCTACAACTTCTACAACGTGTTTGACTTCAACGCGTCGGTTTCGTTCGACACCAAGATTTACGGATTCTTCAAGCCTATGAAGTTCCTCGGCGACAAGGTACAGATGATCCGCCACGTGTTGAGTCCGTCAATCTCGTTCAGCGGCTCGCCTGACTTCTCGAAGCCGATGTGGGGATACTACGGCAACTACGACTATACCGACAGCCATGGAAATGCCCGCCACAACAAATACAGTTACTTCGGCAACAACATCTTCGGCTCGGTGGGCCAGGGCAAGACGGGTATGGTTAACCTCTCGCTGTCGAACAACGTGGAGATGAAGGTGAAGAGCGACCAGGACAGCACCGGATACAAGAAGATTTCGCTTATCGAGAACTTCACCATCTCGCAGTCCTACAACTTCGCTGCCGACTCCCTGCGGTGGAGCAACGTGAGCACATCGCTGTCGCTGCGCCTGATCAAGAACTTCAACCTTAACCTCTCGGCTACCTGGGACCCTTACACCTACCAACTCAACTCGTCGGGCAACCCTGTCCGTGTCGACATTCCGCGCTGGAAGGCAGGCAAGGGATGGGTGAAACTGTCGAGCACGGGTACGTCGTTTAGTTACACGTTCAACAACGCTACGTTCAAGAAGAAGAAAAAGACCACCGGCACCGGCACCGACAAGGACAAGGCCGCCGACGGCAGCGCATTGCCGGAGGACGACCAGGACCCGACAAACAAGAAAAAGAAGGAGGACGAGACGCTTGCGCTCGACGACGACGGATATGCCCACTGGAGTTTCCCGTGGAGTTTCACCGTGAACTACTCCATCAACTACAGTTACGGCGCATTTGACAAGGTGAAGATGGACTACAAGGGTCGCTTCACCCAGAACCTCAGTTTCAGCGGACGCGTGCAGCCTACGAAGGGATGGAACTTCACGTTCTCGTCGAGCTATAATTTCGACACCCACAAACTGTCGTACATGAACTGCTCCATCACCCGCGACCTCCACTGTTTCTCAATGAGTTGCAGTTTCGTGCCTATCGGCCCATACAAGTCCTACAACTTCCATATTGCAGTGAAATCGTCGCTCCTCAGCGACCTCAAGTACGACAAGCGCAGCAGTTACAGCAACGGTGTTGACTGGTACTAACGGCGCAGAGATGGCGCGGAGTGCTAAAAATTGTCATTTTCAGGGAAATAGTTTTGAATGTTGAGGAACGATTTGTTATCTTTGTGGGAATTTTTGACGATAAAAAACTAAATATGAATCCGATTAAGAAGACCATCACGCTTGCCGACGGCAGAGAGATTACTCTCGAGACCGGCAAATTGGCTAAACAGGCGGATGGCGCAGTAGAGTTGCGCATGGGTAACACTATGCTCCTTGCAACTGTCGTTTCAGCGAAAGAAGCTGGTGAAGGTGTGGACTTCATGCCACTCCAAGTTGAGTACAAAGAGAAATTCTCGGCTGCGGGTCGCTACCCGGGCGGTTTCCAGAAACGCGAAGGTCGCTCGTCGGACTACGAGATCCTGACTTCTCGCCTTGTTGACCGCGTGCTTCGTCCGCTGTTCCCTGAAAACTATCATGCTGACACATTTGTCAACGTTATCATGTTCTCTTCCGACGGCGTTGACATGCCTGACGCTTTGGCTGGCCTCGCTGCTTCTGCCGCTATCGCTGTGAGCGACGTGCCTTTCCATGGCCCAATCTCTGAAGTACGTGTGGCTCGCGTCGACGGCGAGTTTGTAATCAACCCAACCTTCGAGCAGTGCGAACGTGCCGACATCGAGTTGATGGTAGGTGCTACCTACGACAACATCATGATGGTGGAAGGCGAGATGAACGAGGTTTCCGAACTCGAACTCCTCGACGCGCTCAAGGCCGCTCACGAAGCCATCAAGGCTCAGTGTCTCGTGCAGATGGAACTCGCCAAGGAAGTTGGCGCAGTTAAGCGCGAATACTGCCACGAGGTCAACGACGAAGACCTCCGCAAGGACGTTCACGACAAGTGCTACGAAAAGGCT
>CAVAOU010000113.1:0-5958 GCA_963590085.1 Senegalimassilia sp.
GAGGCAATCTGCGAGGCATCGCATTGCAGCCTGTCGGCCGGTGTTATCGTTTCCGTATATTGTTTTTCCAGCACGCCCTCGCGTGTGAACATTGTTGCGTTGAGATTCTTGTCGGTGAACAGGAAGTTGTCGCTGTAGAACTGTATATGCTCTTTGTAGCACGCCCGTGGATCTGTCTTGTCGAAGATTTTCACCATGTCGCTTTCGCGGGCAATCACCACGTCAGCCACCTCGAGGTTTTCGGCGATGGCAGGCATCACGCGGGTGATGCGGCTGCACAGTTCAGGCTTGAAGCCCGGCAGGTAGACGATGATGGCCTTGCGGTCCTGCGCATAGGCGAGCAGTTCGGTGAGTTGCTGGCGCACATTCTCCTCCACGGCGAAAAACGAGCCGAACACCACGATGTCGTTCTTCTCAATCTTAGGCCAGAGCACGTCGAAGCGCGAGTCGGGGTATTTCACATATTCCGAGAAGCGCTCGTTGCCGTCCTTGTCGCGGAAGATGAGCGACAGTTGCGTGAGGCCTTCGGTGAAGCGGTCGATCGACTTTGTGCCCACGCCGTTGGCGTTGAGGTAGCCCACGACCATGTCGCCGGCACCGTCGGTGGCGCATTCGCTCACATATTCCACCTCCACACCGGCACGGCTCAGCGCCACAGCCATGTTGGCTATGCGTCCGCCCACAGCCGACCTAACCGGCTGCCCCTCCTCGTGGAGGATGTCGAGGCACGCCTGTCCCACGGCAATCACCTTGTTCATCGCTCAGCCTCCTTTTCTTCGCCGCGGCTCTTCTTGCCGAGGTATCCTCCGTGGTGGCGGAGGGCATATTGCTCTTTGGTGAAGCCTGTGGTGCGCATGGTGCCCACCACGAGCACGTCGCCGATAACGGTCATCAGCGTGGTCGAGGTGGTAGGCGTGAGGCCGAGCGGACACACCTCAGGGGCGTTGCCCGTCCAGAGGCACACGTCGGCTGTCTGCGCCAGTTCGCTGTCGTTGTTGCCCGTAATCACGATGATTTGCAGTTGCGGGTTCAGCCGTTTGGCAAGCATCACCAGTTCGATGATTTCGCGGGTCTTGCCCGAGTTTGAAAGCAGGAGCATGATGTCGTTTTCCTGCATCACGCCAAGGTCGCCGTGCTGCGCCTCGCTGGGATGGAGAAACACGGCAGGGATGCCCGTTGAGGCAAATGTGGTGGCAATGTTCATTGCAATCTGTCCGGCCTTACCCATGCCCGAGGTGATGAGTTTGCCGCGGCGGCGCCACACTTGCTCCACAATCATGTCGACAGCGCGCTCATAGCCGTCGGTCACGGGTATTTCGGCCACCGCACGGCTTTCGTGGGCGAGGATGTCGCGCATGCATTGTTTGATGTCTGTCATATCTTTGTTCAGTCTTTTTTGTTTTCAAGCAGGTTTTTGCCCTCGTAGTCGCAGATGGCCTTCACCCACACCGCCGGCAGTTGCTTCGACTGCTGCGTGTCGGCGTCGAAAGCCACCATCACCGTGGCGCATTCGCTCTTTATTTCCTTGGTCACGGTGTTGACGATGCGCTGGTGCATCTTGAAACTCTTTTCGCCTATCGACTCCACGCGGGTAACCACCGACACTGGCTCGCCGAAAAACATCGGCGCATAGAAGTTGCAGTTCACGTTGGCGATGACCACATCGGGGCGCGTCCAGTCCATCTGACCGTTGCGCACGGTGGTGAAGTAAGCGGATTTGCCGAGGTCGTAATATGTGAAATAAACCGAGTTGTTGACGTGGCCGAGCACATCTACATCGTTGAAGCGCATCTGCACTGGGATGGAGTGGCGGAATGCCGGCTTCTGCTCAATTTTTTCAATATCGTTTTCTTTCATATTGAATCCTCCTTAAGTTCTGCAAAATTACACACATTTCTGCAAAAACGGTGCAACATCGGCAAAAATCTAAAGGAACGCCGTTAGCGGTAGCGCATGACGCCAAGCAATCGGTAGCCGTTATTTCCACAGCGGCTCTTTCTCCCAACCCAAAGGAAATCCCATAGCGTGCAAATCCACACTCGGATGTTCTGCCAACAGTTTGATTATGGAGTTTCTCAAATCAGTAGAAGGAGTAATGGTTTGCTCCATATAAAGCAAGGCACACAACTGATGGTACAACTTGATTGGTTTTTGGGTTGGCGTAATCCAAAGGAGTGGCAGACGCTCTGGTAATTGTGGCTTCAACGCAAAGCGGCGGTTCCATATGCGGGCATGGTGTGCACAGCAATTGCGAAGCACTGTGATGCACCTTATCCAACTTTCAAGATATGTGTATTGTGGGAGCCCAAATTCTCTCGCCACTTGCTTTTTCAGACGATTGTCCTTAAACAGGCAAAACAATTTGGAAAGAGTGCCGAACGAAACAACTTCCAATGTCTTCCATACAGGAGGAAGAGCAGGGGACGTGTATTTTTCGGAATGTTCTTTGATGAAATCTTCATTTGAGCGAGACACTTCTTTCTTGATATTCTCGAGGCAACCCTCATAGAAGTCTGCATTCTTGAACAGAGATGAGTCCATAAACCAAAATGCGCCATATTCCATGGAGAATGTTTGTATTATTTTGGTTCGTAGGGAAATTTCGATGTCCTGGATAGCCGTGAATACCAGTTGCCGGAGTTCTTTGTCGAAGAGATAAAGGTTTATGGCCTGGTTGAATGTGCTGCTTGACTTGTAAAGATGGCATTGTCTGTCTTCTTCCAAGTTGCGGAGGTAACTGGCAATGCGAAAATAACTGATGTTGCGCAGTTGTGATTTTGCTGTTGCAGCATCTTCTATTATCAAGCCCCTGCTTTGGAGCAAGGCTAGTTGGTCGTCGATATCGATAGGTTGCTTGTCGTAATCCATACCCATATAAAAAGCGAAGTCCCACCGTGGTACGCATCGTTGAGAGGCGTGGTGGGATTTGTTGCTACAAAAGTATTGCTTTTAGTTGGAATGTCCAAATTTTTTTGTAAAAATGTGTTGGGACGCCGTTAGCGGTAGCGCTTGACGCGGGCGTCGTTGATGCGGCCGCTGAAGTTGAGGCCGAAGGCGAAGTCGTAGACGTTGCCGTCGGCGTCGCGGTAGCAACGGATGTCGCGCGGACGGTCCTCGCAGTGCTCCTCCACTGCCTCCATCGATTCCGGCAGTTGCACGGGCAGCAGCGCCGACGGCTCGGCATGGCCCGAGATGATGTCCATATACGCTTGCGCCTGCACGTCGAAGCCAATGAGGATGGCGTCGGCGAGCGGTTCGATTTCGCGCATCACCGTAGGGTTGCTCATCATCAGCACCACAATCACCGGCTTGCTGCCCATTGCCTCGCGTGTGGATTGCAGCAGAGTCAGGTCGCAGGCATTGATGGTGTGCGCCGTCTTGCCCCGGTAACTGCGGTCGGCCGACGCCTCAAACGGGTCGCCGCCGGCGATGCTGTGGGGGCGTGCCGTGGTGGCGGTGTAGTCGGCATACTGCAGGCTGATGGGGATGTAGCCCTCCTTCATGTCGTAGCCCATCCAGAGGCTGTGGGGCGACTCGATAAACACTATGGCGAAGTCCGCCTCGTCGGCGCTCGCCGCCTTGTCGTAGTAGCGGCTCAGCACTTGCTCCGGCACGGGGTCGTAGATGCGCTCGGGCGTGACGTTGCGCCAGTAGGTCGGGCCTTCGGGGGCGCGCCGCTGGGGGATGAACACCTTCTTGCGGTCGGCAACGGGCAACAGTCCGTCATGGTTTTTCACCATCACGATGCTGCGCAGTTGCTGCTCGTAGCCTTTGCTCATGAACTGCGGATTGCCTACGGTGCGCTTCGTCTCCTCGACGTCGACATACGGGTTTTCAAACAGACCAGTGCGGAAGATGTTGAGCAGCAGGCGGTAGGCGGAGCGCTCGAAGCGCTTGCGCATAAACTCCTCGCCGTGCTCCTTGACGCCCATTTGGTACGCCTCGAGCACCGGCGCTTTCTCGTTGTTGCCGCCAAACTGGTCAACGCCGGCCATCAGCACCTTGTAGTGGCGCTCCGCCACACTCATGCGCTCCACGCCCCAAGGCTTGCCCGAGTGGATGCCAGGGTGCTCCTCGTCGCCCGTGATGATCCAGTCGGTGCAGACCACACCGTCGTAGCCGGCATCCTGGCGCAGTTGGCGGGTGATGATGTCGCGGTTGAAACCGTTGCCCACGTTTTCGTCCGACTGGTTGTAGGAGATGGTGTAGTAGGGCATTACGGCAGAGGCTTTGCCCGTGCCGCCGCGGAGTTTGAACGCGCCTTCGAGGAAAGGAATCTTGTGCTGCTCGTAGCAGCCGCCCGGATAGACGGCATATTTGCCGTTGCCGTAGTGGGCGTCGCGTCCGCCTTCGCCCGAGCCGCCGCCCGGCCAGTGTTTCACCATGGCGTTGACGCTGCCCTTGCCCCAGCCGTGGGTCGCGGCATCCGTCTGGAAGCCGTCGGCATAGGCGCGCGTGAGGTCGGCCACAAGGCGAGGCTCAGGGCCGAAGGTGCTGCTGTAGCGGTACCACCGCGGGTCGGTGCCGAGGTCGGCTTGCGGCGAAAGTGCTGTGGCAAGTCCGAGGGCACGGTATTCGGTTGAGGTTATGCGCCCGAACTCTTCAACCGTTTCGGGCGAGAACGTCGCGGCAAGGCCGAGCATGTTGCTCCAGAGCGAGATGCTGCCGTCGCTGCCCGGGCTGAACTCGGCGTCGGCAAACGCCGAATGGCGAGGGTCGGACGAGTTGTTGGCGGGGATGCCGTGGGGGCGGCCCTCAACGAGCGCCTGCACCTTGTTGTTCCACCGCGCCGCCGTCTCTGGACTCTCGACCGTCGACACCAGCACATGGCGGAGATTGTCGACGGTGAGAAACTCTATCTGCGCGTCGCTCAGGTCGTAGGCCTTCATGCCGCTTTCGGCAAACGGCTTGCCGCCGTAGGTGTCGTTGGGCATGGGCAACTTGTTTTGGATGCTGTAGAGCATCAGCCCGGCAATCTCGTCGATTGACAGGCGGGAGGCGAGGTCGCGCGCACGCTCCTCCATCGGCAGACGCCAGTCCTCGTAGGGGAGGAGAGTGTCGCTGCCGTCGAAACTCTTGAATGCTTTGCCGTCGACCTCAATGATTTTCACACCCGATGAGGGCGAATAGCCCAGGTCGGGTCCGCCATCCTGATGGACAAGGTTGAACCCGTCCTTCTCGATTGTCTTCATTGCCGCCGATTGCTTTTAGTCGAGGTCGAAACCGATGTCGCGGCGGAAATATTTGCCTTCGAAGTCGATTTTCTCGATTGAGGCAAATGACTGCGCCAGCGCTTCGTCCTTCGTCTTGCCGTAGGAACTTACGGCAATCACGCGGCCGCCGTTGGTCACGATGCCGCCGTCGGTGGCTTTGGTGCCGGCGTGGAAGAGTATGCTGCCGTCCACGGCGTCGAGTCCGGTAATCACTTTGCCCTTCTCGTAGGCGCCAGGATAGCCGGCTGAAACCATCATCACCGTCACGGCGTAGCGCGGGTCGATGGCCAGACGGCGCTCGGCGAGAGTGCCTGTGGCAACGCCCTCGAGCAGGTCGAGCAGGTCGCCGTCGGTGCGGAGCATCACAGCCTCCGTCTCAGGGTCGCCCATGCGCACGTTGTATTCGATTACCATCGGCTCACCCTTCACGTTGATGAGTCCGAGGAAGATGAATCCCTTATATGTCAACTGCTCATCCTTCAAGCCCTTGAGGGTTGGCAGGATGATGCGGTCGGTTACTTTCTGCATGAATGCTTCGTCGGCGAAACTTACGGGCGAAACGGCGCCCATGCCGCCGGTGTTGAGGCCGGTGTCGCCCTCGCCGATGCGCTTGTAGTCCTTAGCCACGGGGAGCACCTTGTAGGAGTTGCCGTCGGTGAGCACAAACACTGAGCACTCGATGCCCGAGAGAAATTCCTCAATCACCACTGTTGCCGACGATTTGCCGAACATGCCGCCGAGCATC
>CAVAOU010000114.1:0-5924 GCA_963590085.1 Senegalimassilia sp.
GTTGTACCAGTATACACTTGGTGTTTCCTGTTGCGAAACCACAACAGGGTAGGTCTTGCTCCATTCGCCGTCCTGCGAAGTGACGGTATAGTTTATTGTATGCTTTTCCGCCGCACGGAAGTCTTGCACGCTGCCGCTCTCTGGGTTGATGGTTGCGCCTTCGGTTATGGTAAATACTGGCGCAAGGGCGGTGATGTCGGCATTGGGAAAAGCCTTGATGGTTACCTTATTGTTGGTGATATTCGGACTGCTCATCAGGATGTCCGACGGCAACTCACAGGTGAGGATGTCGCACTCCGTGTTGAGCGCCTCCTTCTGGATGCATGAAGTTGCAGTCGCAAGCACAACCACGGCTGCGACTGCCGTTTTGTATACAAAATTCATACTGTTGTTCATTAATAATCGTCACAAAGGTAACCAAATTATTCCATTTGGCCACTTTACACCATTTTTTTATCTCGCGGATGTTGCGTAAGTTTGCATAATTATTGGCTACGATTATTTGACTATGAAATTTATATCTTGGAATGTCAACGGTCTGCGCGCTTGCGTGGGCAAAGGGTTTGAGGAGTCGTTCAAGGCCCTCGATGCCGACTTTTTCTGCCTTCAGGAAACGAAGATGCAGGCGGGGCAACTCGACCTGCAGTTTGACGGCTACCGCTCATACTGGAACTACGCCGACAAGAAAGGCTATTCGGGCACTGCCATCTATGCGCGCCGTGAGCCGCTGAGTGTGGCGTACGGCATAGGTGTGGACGAGCACGACCATGAGGGCCGCGTTATTACGCTCGAATATGAGGATTTCTATCTGGTTACGGTCTATGTGCCCAACTCGCAGGACGGTCTGCGCCGCCTGGACTACCGCATGACGTGGGAGGACGATTTCCGCGCCTATCTGCTTCGGCTCGATGCAGTGAAGCCGGTGGTGGTTTGCGGCGACCTTAACGTGGCGCACAAGGAGATTGACCTGAAGAATCCGAAGACCAACCGCCGCAACGCTGGATTTACCGACGAGGAGCGCGAAAAGATGACCTCGCTTCTCGATTCGGGCTTCATCGACACGTTCCGACATTTCTATCCCGACCAGGCTGACATCTACTCCTGGTGGTCGTACCGCTTCCGCGCCCGCGAGAAGAATGCGGGCTGGCGCATCGACTATTTCCTTGTGTCGTCGCGGCTTGCCGACCGCCTCGTGGATGCGAAGATTCACACCGAGGTGTTTGGCTCCGACCATTGTCCTGTAGAAGTTGAAATCAATATCTGACGGCTTATGTATGAAGACAGAATAGAACGCGCGGTGGAGAATTTCAAGAAGGGCTACAACTGCACGCAGTCGGTGGTGGAGGCTTTCGCCGACATCTACGGCGTGGACCACAACCTTGCCCTGCGCATGGCTGCCTCGTTTGGCGGCGGCATCGGGCGCATGCGTCTCACCTGCGGCACCGCCTGCGGAATGTTTCTCCTTGCCGGACTGGAGACGGGCGTAACAGACCCTACCGACAGGATGGGCAAGGGTGCCAACTATGCCGTTGTGCAGCAGTTGGCTGAGGAGTTTAAGGGCGAGTGCGGGTCGCTCATCTGCGCCGACCTGCTCGGGCTCAACCGCAATGCCCCTACGCCGTCGACTCCCGAGGCGCGCACCGAGGACTACTACAAGAAGCGCCCGTGCCCCGAAATTGTGCGCACGGCAGCCACAATCTACGCCCGTTTCCTCGAATCGCGCATCAAGAAATAAAACGACCTCTCGGGAGGCATCGCTAATTCTCGGTATCTGAACCGATGAAAGATAGCAACAAGTAGGTATTTTTCAGATAATCAACGCTTTCGGTGTGACAATCTCTGGAGAATAGTTGCTATTTTTGCATAGTTCAATTAAAAAATAGACTTTACGACAATGAAAATTTCAAAGATTCACGGACGCGAAGTGCTTGACTCGCGTGGCAACCCAACAGTAGAAGTTGATGTCGAACTCGAAAGCGGCGCATTTGGACGCGCTGCAGTGCCTTCGGGCGCATCGACAGGCGAGAATGAAGCGCTCGAACTCCGCGACGGCGACAAGGGCCGTTACCTCGGCAAGGGCGTGCTCAAGGCAGTTGCCAACGTCAACGACGTCATTGCTCCTGCTCTCGTTGGAATGTCGGCTCTCGACCAGCGCGCTATAGATAAAAAGATGCTTCAACTCGACGGCACAAAGACTAAGTCGAAACTCGGTGCAAATGCCATCCTCGGCGTTTCTTTGGCTGTGGCAAAGGCCGCTGCCGACTATCTCGGCCAGCCTCTCTACCGCTACATCGGCGGCACCAACACTTACGTTATGCCAGTGCCAATGATGAACATCATCAACGGTGGCGCTCACTCTGACGCGCCTATCGCTTTCCAGGAATTTATGATTCGTCCGGTTGGCGCTCCTTCCTATCGCGAAGGTATCCGCATGGGCACAGAAGTGTTCCACGCCCTGAAGTCGGTGCTCAAAGCCCGCGGCCTCAGCACTGCTGTAGGCGATGAGGGCGGTTTCGCTCCTAAACTCGACGGCATTGAGGACGCTCTCGACTGTATCGTTGAGGCAATCAAGAAGGCTGGCTACCGTCCAGGCGACGACGTGCGCATCGCTATGGACTGCGCTTCTTCTGAATTCTGCTTCAAGGAGGGCGACAAGTTCTTCTACGACTATTCTCACCTCAAGGACGGCATGGTCAAGGATCCTAACGGAAAGAAACTTTCTGCCGACGAGCAAATCGAATTCCTTGAGCAACTCATCTCTAAATACCCAATCGACTCAATCGAGGACGGTATGTCGGAAGAAGACTGGGAAGGCTGGAAGAAACTCACCGACCGCATCGGCGACCGTTGCCAACTCGTGGGTGACGACCTGTTTGTAACCAACGTTGAATACCTCACAAAGGGCATCAAACTCGGTTGCGCAAACTCAATCTTGATTAAGGTTAACCAAATCGGTTCGTTGAGCGAAACTCTCGACGCCATCGAATTGGCTCACCGTCATGGCTACACCACTGTCACTTCCCACCGCTCGGGCGAGACTGAGGACGCTACAATCGCCGACATCGCTGTGGCTACCAACTCCGGACAAATCAAGACTGGTTCGGCAAGCCGTTCCGACCGTATGGCGAAGTACAACCAATTGCTCCGCATCGAGGAAGAACTCGGCGAAGAGGCTGTTTATGGATATAAGAAATTGAAATAAATTGATTTGGATTGAATGAAAAGGAGCGCACCCACATCGGTGCGCTCCTTTTTTTGGTGTTTTGATTTGAAAGTCATATCTTTGCATTGCGAAACATGCTGCGGTGGCGGCTGTTTTGCCGGAAAGAGTCCACATACAACGAAAATATCATAAACCATTTGACGATGTCAGACAAGAAAAAATCTCAAGAACAGGCTATTACGCTCGACGTACATTACCTGAAACTGCTGTCGCGATTGTTCCCCACAATCGCTGCGGCAAGCACCGAAATCATAAACCTTGAGGCAATCCTCAACTTGCCGAAGGGCACTGAGCATTTCTTGACCGACATCCATGGCGAATATGAGGCGTTTCAGCATGTGCTCAAAAACGCGTCTGGCTCAGTGAAGCGCAAGGTTAACGACATCTTCGGCAACACTCTTCGCGAGTCGGAGAAGAAGGCGCTCTGCACGCTGATCTACTATCCGCAGGAGAAACTTCAGATTGTGAAGCAGCAGGAGAAGGACCTGAACGACTGGTATCTCACCACACTCAACCAACTCGTGAGTGTGTGCCAAAACGTGTCGTCGAAATATACTCGCTCCAAGGTGCGCAAGTCGCTCCCGGAGGACTTCTCCTACATCATCCAGGAACTTCTGCATGAAACGGTCAACGAGGAAAATAAACAGGGATATATCACCCAGATTATCAATACGATAATCTCCACACAACGCGCCGACGACTTCATTATTGCCATGTGCAACCTCATACAGCGGCTCACCATCGACTCCTTGCATGTGGTGGGCGACATCTTCGACCGCGGCCCGGGCGCGCACATCATCATGGACACGCTGTGCAACTACCATAATGTCGACATCCAGTGGGGCAACCACGACCTCCTGTGGATGGGCGCTGCCGCCGGCAACGACAGTTGCATCGCCAACGTGATCCGCATATCCATGCGCTACGGCACGCTGACCACGCTCGAGGAGGGCTACGGCATCAACCTTTTGCCCCTTGCCACGTTTGCGATGGACACCTACGCCAACGACCCTTGCGCGGTGTTTGCCCTTAAGCAGAAATATGCCGACAAAACTTATCCGGAAAAGACTCTTCGCCTGATTGCGCAGATGCACAAGGCTATAGCAGTGATACAGTTTAAACTCGAGGCGGGCATCATCAAGCGCCATCCTGAATTCGACATGGATAGCCGCCTGTTGCTCGACAAGATTGACTACAAGCGCGGTGTGCTCCGCTACGGCGACAAGGAGTACAAGATGCTCGATTCTTCGTTCCCGACCATCGACCCGTCCGACCCTTACCGCCTCACGGCAGAGGAGCAGGACCTCGTGGAGAAACTGCACAACTCGTTTGTCAACAGCGAGAAACTCCGCAAACACATCCGCTGCTTCATGACCAACGGAAGCATGTATCTCGTTTGCAACAACAACCTGCTCTTCCATGCGTCGATTCCGTTGAATGCCGACGGCTCGTTCAAGCAGGTAACCATACAGGGGCAGAAATACCACGGCCGCGGACTCCTCGACAAGGTGGACCAGATTGTACGTGCCGCCTTCTTCGAGAAGGAAGACTCCGATTCCGACTACGCTCTCGACTATGTGTGGTACCTCTGGTGCGGCCCCGACTCGCCATCGTTCGACAAGAACAAGATGGCCACTTTCGAGCGCTATTTCACAGCCGACAAGGAACTGCACAAGGAGGAAAAAGGCGCTTACTACACTCTCCGCGACCGCGAGGACATCTGCAACAATATCCTCCACGAATTCGGCATCGACAATCCGCATTCCCACATCATCAACGGCCATGTGCCGGTGAAGACAATCAAGGGCGAACAGCCAGTGAAGGCCAACGGAAAGATGCTCGTGATCGACGGCGGATTCTCGCGCGCATACCAGCCCGAAACGGGCATTGCCGGCTATACGCTGGTGTTCCACTCGCGCGCGTTGCAACTCGTGCAGCATGAGCCCTTCGAGTCGCGCCAGAAAGCCATCGAGGAAGGACTAGACATCAAGTCGAATTCATTCCTTGTGGAGTTCAACAGCCAACGCATGCTCGTCAAGGACACCGACAAAGGCAAAGACCTGCGCAAGCAGATTGAGGAACTGAAGCAACTCCTCGCCGCCTATCGCCTCGGCCTCGTCAAAGAGCGCAATTAGTGGCTGATTACTGGTCGCATTCGGTTTTGAGGTAGTGGTGGGCGGCGTGGCACTGGTGGAGGTTGTGGTCTACAATCCAGTGGCGGTTTGCCATCTCGGAAATTACGGTCATTTCGTGTGAAACGAGGATGACGGTGCTGTGCTTGGCAAGGTCAGCGATGATGCCGTAGATTTGTTCTACAAACGCGTGGTCGACGTAGGACAGCGGTTCGTCGAGCACCACGATGTCGGGACGTGAAATCACGGCGCGGCCGAGGAGCGTGCGCTGCAACTGTCCGCCGGAGAGGGTGCCTATCACCTGTTTGCGGAATCCGTCAACACCCATCATCTTCATCGTAGCCTCGATGCGGCTGCTCGCTTCGTCGCTGTAGCGTCCGCGCCAGTTGCGCTTCTCGCCGAGCAACCCAGAGGCAACCACCTCTTCAACCGTTATGGGAAAACGGCTGTCGATGTTGCTCTTTTGCGGCAGGTAGCCGAAGCGCAGTGTGTCGGTCTCGTTGCCGTCGCTGCCGAAATAGCGCACCTGTCCGCTTGTGGGCTTGATGAGGTGCAGCACCGACTTCAGT
>CAVAOU010000115.1:0-5920 GCA_963590085.1 Senegalimassilia sp.
GCCCGACACCTTGTAGGAGCCTTTGTCGAACTTACCTCCGGCGTGGAGCACTGTCAGGACGACCTCCAGAGCCGATTTATGCAGTTTTTCGTGTTTGTCGACCGGGATACCGCGTCCGTTGTCGACCACAGTGATGGAGTTGTCTTCTCCGATAATAACCTCTATGTGAGTAGCGAAACCGGCAAGAGCCTCGTCGATGGAGTTGTCGACCACCTCATACACCAGATGGTGGAGACCCTTAGGCCCTGTGTCGCCGATATACATGGCAGGACGTTTGCGCACTGCCTCCAAGCCTTCAAGCACTTGAATGTTACTTGCGCTATAATTTTCGTTGTTCTCAGTCATTCTTTTATTGATTATCCTTTAAACGTACAAATTTACGAAATTTTCCTTATTTCGTTGCGTTAAAAATTGTGTTTTTAGTGATGCGGGGAGATGAAAAATGGCTTTTCGTAGATTGTTTGGTAAAAATTGAAAATCGGTGTTGCACAGCGAATTTTTAATACCTACATTTGTAGTGCTAAGCAATGATTTCGAAATTAGACAATTTTTCAAATTGTTTTATTATTTAATTGCTTAAGGCGTTTCTATTTGTTTGTCCTTTAGTTTGATTTACCATGAAAAGAGAGTAAAGCATTTATTTGATAAAAGCAAAAAAAGCTGGCCGAAGTGATTTCGCCCAGCTTTTTTTTTGTTGTTGTGTTGTTTGTGATTATTTCACAACGGCGCGGATTGAGCGGCCATTGTAGCAGTCGCGGCTTGACCATTCGTTGTGAATCGTTTCGTTGAAAGAGTTGTAGAATGCAATCTCTTCTTCAATCTTGTCTTCGCTGCCAGTAAAGATGTTGCAAGTCCAGTATTGACCGAAGTTGTTTACATCATACAGGATGTCGCCGTAATAGTAGCCTGCCATTGGCAAGAAGATTGTGTTGCTGTTTGTTTTGCTCTTGAATTCAAGACCGGTAACTGTTTCGCCAGCAGCGTTTGTGCGTGTTGCTGCAGTGCAAGTACAGTTATCGTGGAGTTCGTCGAATTCGGCAACGCTTGGCATGCGGATAGGCTCTTTCCATGCTACGGTAGCAGCGTCGTCGCTTGCTTCGAGAGTTCTCTTGTTGTCAGTTCTGTTGTACTTGCCGTAGGTCGGCCATTTGTAGGTTTCGAGAGAGAAACTTGTTCTGGCTTCAGTTTCGCCCCAAGCGTAGTAACCGCCTGTTTCAGCCTCGCCCGATGCACTGAGGTTAGTCTCTGCCCAAAGCAGTCCGCTTGGCAAACCGAGGTCAACGAAACGCTTGCCGTTTACTTCGTAGATGCCGCCGCCGAGATCCTTCTTGTAAGATTCTTCATCTTTACCGCCTTTGTTGTCATCACTGCTGCAAGATGCCATAGTGAAACCAATGCAAAGGGCAACAACCGCTAAATAAAAAAATTTCTTCATCGTAGTAATGCACTTATCAGTGTCGTGCGCAACATAAAAAATTACAAAAAATATTTCCAATTCAATCATCTTCCCTCCAAAGGGGAAATGAGTTGCAAAGATAATCAACTTTTGTAAAAAGGAATCACTGTGCCGATTTTTCTTTGCTGTTTCTTTATGACAATCGAGCGGCTAAAAGGTTTAATTCCCGCTGGGAAATGTGACGGTATCGGGTCAAAAATACTCATTTTTGGTTGAAAATCGGGTCAAGATGAGCCGATTTTGCCCTGATTTTGCACGTTTTTGACCCGATTGGCCCGAAACCGATGCTCGCCGCGGGGTTAGAAATACCCTACGATGTGGAGTATCGACGGGGTGAGGATGGCGGTGAAGATGCCGTTGAGGGTGAGGCCGAGGCTGGCGAAGGCGCCGTAGCGGTCGCTGATGCCGAAGGCGCGCGAGGAGCCTACAGCATGGGCGGCGGTGCCTATCGACAGGCCCTGAGCCATAGGGCTATGCACATGCGACCAGCGCATCACGGCGAAGCCCACGATGCCACCGAAGATACCCACGCTCACCACCACAGCAGCGGTGAGGGCAGGGATGCCGCCAAGCGAACTGGTCACCTCCATGGCGATAGGGGTGGTTACGCTTTTTGCGGCGAGCGACATTACAATCTCGTGCGAGGCGCCGCACAGGTCGGCCACCACCACCACGGAGATGATGCCCGAGATGCAGCCGCCGAGTGCCGACAGGGTGATGGGCAGTAGTTGCTTCTTGACGGTGGACAGTTGCTTGTAGAGCGGCACGGCGAGCGCCACGACGGCGGGCTTGAGCCAGAATTCGATGTAGCGGCCGTACTGGTTGTAGGTGTCGTAGGGGATGTCGTTGGCCATGAGGAACACGATGATGAGTGCTATTGTGACCAGGATGGGGTTGAAGAGGGAGAAGCGGGTGCGCCGCTGTATGAGTTGCGCTGCTCCGTAGATCACGAAAGTGAGGGCGAGCAGGAAGTAGGGGTTTCTAATGTAGTCCATGACGGTGTTGATATTTTCTTACTAATTGGTGAATCCAGCCTGTAACCACGATTACCACGACGGTGCTGACGGCTGACGACAGGATGATTGGCAGGAGTTGTGCCTTGATGATGTCGAGGTGGAGCATCAGCGCCACGCCCGGCGGGATGAAGAAGAAACCGAGATTCTTGACCAGAAAGTTGGAGATGCTTTCCACCCATCGGAGTTTGATCCACTTTAGTTGAAGGCATGCAGTGAGCAGAAGCATGCCGATGATGCTCGACGGCAGTTTGATGCCTGTGAGCCATACCACCAGTTCCCCTATGGCAAGGAAACCGAAGATGATGCCACATTGATAAACCATAGAAGTATTTATTTTCCTAAAACAATCGGGTGCAAAATTACTGCTTTTATAGACAATAAAAAAAGAACCGCGGTGCTAATTGCATCGCGGTCCCTGAATTTTATGGTTGTGCCAGTGGCTTATTTCACGCTAACCACGCGTGCCATTGTGCCTTGGGCGTTTTCAACGCGTACGGCATAGTAGCCGGTTGCCATCGGGATTGTGGTAGAAGCGGAGATGCTTCCAGCGAATACGCGGTGGCCGTTGATGTCGAAGATTTCAACCTTGCTGTCGCTGTCGGTGTTGACGATGACAGCGCCGTCGGCTCCGGCGATTGCCACGCCGTCGAGGGTTACTTTGTCAACGCCGCCGATAACCTTGAAGAGAGCGATGAGCGTTGTGTTGCGCGAAATCTTGAGTTCGGTGCCTTCCACTGCCTTGCCGTTGGCTGTAATCTTGTCGAGAGTGTAGCCCTCGGCAGGAGTAGCGGTGATGGTGAGAGGCGCGAGGCGCTTAACCTTGCTGCCTGAAGTAACCACAGTGCCGTCGGCAGTCGTAACCTCGATGGTACCGTTGACTGTAGGCTGGATTGTGAGCACAGCCACATCGCAGCCCGAACCGTTGCCGCTGAGGCTTGGAGTCCAGCCCTTCTCGGTAGCGATTGATGTGTCGGAGTTCTCGGCGTCGTTAGGTGTAGTCTCGGTGCCGGTGAGCAGTGTGAGGGTCGAGCCTGTAATCTTCTCGTCTTCCGATACTGTCGGGTATTGAGGCAGAGTGAAGAAGAAGTCGTTGAGTTCGCAAGCCGTCATGCCGTTGCCGCCGCAGTCAACGAGGCGAAGGTCTGTGAGGTTGCTGAGATCAAGAGCGTGGATGGCGTTGTCGTTGAACGAGAGGCTCTGGAGCAACGGGTTCTTCGAAACGTCGAGCGTTGTGAGGCTGTTGCCGCCCACTGCCAACTGGTAGAGGCGGGTGTTCTTGGTTACGTCGATGCTTGTCAGCAGGTTGTTGGAAGCATAGAGGTAGTAGAGTTTAGAAAGACCGGTCACGTCGATTGTCTCGAGGTAGTTGTTGTTCACGTTGACTTCGCCGAGCAATGGGTTGTTGGAGAAGTCGATCGACTCGAGTTGGTTAACCTTGGCGTTGAGTTCAACAAGGCTGGCGTTCTTTGAGAGGTCGAGCGATGTCAACTCGTTGCCGTAACAGTAGAGAGTCTGCAATCCTGCGTTCTTGGTCACGTCGAGGTTCTTCAGTTCGCAGTAGCTGCAGTCGAGTTCGATAAGGTCAGCCTGTCCGCTTACGTCGATTGAGCGGATAGGGTTCATGTAAGTGTTGATGTAGGTGAGGAGGTTGGTCTTCGAAAGGTCGATGCTTGCAATCTTGTTGTTCCAAAGTCCGTATTCTTCACCAAACTCGCCCCAACTTTCAAGGTTGAGGTAGAACACGTCACCAGTGATGGTGATGGTCGACATTGTAGCGGTTGCGTCGGTTGGAGTGGCAGCGGTGCCGTCGATGCGGGTTGATTTCTCCTGGCTGACGGTGTATTCCTGGCTTGAGCCGTTACCCCAGTCGATGGTTACTGTCGGGTTGGTTGTCGATGTCTTGTATGCGCCGAGGCTGAACGAAAGGCTCTGGCCGATAGGTGCGGTGAACGAAACCGAACTTGCCTCGCCGCGGAACTTAACCTCGATGGTTGCGTCTTCGTTGATCACAAACCATTCGTCGTCGCAGCGTTCGCCGTTGATGAGCACGTAGTCGAGCACCTTGCCCTCGTCAGGCGTAGCGTCGACGTGGATAGCCACGCCGGCCTTTGCCGATGTGGTTACGTCGGCCAACTGCTGGAAGTAGCTGCCCGACCATTGCGACAGGGTGAACGAGCCGCCGTCGGTTGTGTATTTCGTGAACGAGAATGTCTGCTCGGCAGTCATGCCTCCGTATTGTCCGGTTACGGTTACTTTCTCGCCGCTGTCGGTGGCATTGACTGTTACGGCTACGTCAGGGTTTGTGGCAGTGCCGTCGCCTGTTACGTTAGGCTTCCATTTCATGTCGGTCGACGACACGTATGCGGTGTTGGCGGTCTCTGCGTTGGAGCCGTCGATTTTCAGCGTGTTGTAGTCGCTGTAGGCGGCAGGCATGGTGCGGAGGGTGAACGTCATCGAGTTGCCGGTCATCTTGGCGTTGTTGCTGATGTCCACATAGTTGAAGCGTCCCCATGTGTTCACGTAGTTGAAGTAGAAGAACGAGCATTGGGTGTTTGCCGCTCTGAACTCGCGGAGGCTGTAGAGGTTGTCGATGTTGATGTAGCTGATCTGCGTGTCGCTGATGTTGAGCGTATAGATCTTGCTGTTCTTCGAGATGTCGAGGTGGCGCAGGGATGTGTTGTTGACCTGGAGAGTGTGCAACTCGGTGTTGGTCGACACGTCGACTGATGAGAGCGCGTTGCCGCCTACGCTAAGGTAGGTGAGCGCCGGGTTGTTTGCCACGTTGATGTTGGTCAACTTGTTGTTGCTGCAGTCGAGCGATTCGAGGTTGCTGAACTTGGTAACGTCGAGTTCCGACAGGTAGTTGCCGTTCACCGACAGAGTGGTGAGGCTTGGATACGAGCCGTTCTCAAAGTCGAGCAAAGCGTTGTTGGAGAGGTTGAGCACACGGAGTGTTGGCAGCGAGATGGCATAAAAATACATAATGTGGCAGTTGTTCATGCTAATCTGCGTCAGTTTCGTGTTGCCGTCGTAGAACACCACCGTGGTCAGTTCCGGGTTTTCGTTGGCTGTGAAGTAGCGCAAGTTGTCGAAAGTGATGAGGTTGAGTGTCACGAAGTTCTCGCCGTTGTTTGAAACGTTGAGATCCTCGAGCGTGTTGGCAACCGAGGTGATGTCAAACTGGTGCGAATCGAGTTGGTTTTTGTTGATTGTCAGTTTGGTGAGCACGCTGTTGCCTTCAGAACTGAAGGTTGTGATGGCGTTGTCGCTGAGGTCGAGTTCGGTAACGGCAGGGAGTCCGCTCATTGAGAACGAAGTCAACTGGTTTTCCGACAGGTCGATGTCGGTAAGCGCAGCGGCGTCGGAGAATGTAGCCGACGAGAGGCTCTGCTTGCGGCAGTCAAGGTAGATGATGTTACCCTTGATGGTGATGGTCTTCGACGGACCC
>CAVAOU010000116.1:0-5878 GCA_963590085.1 Senegalimassilia sp.
CTCCTCATCCGTCTTCGGAATCTGCACGAGATATTACTCCGGATAGTGCGGATCCTGCTCGTGGGCGGTCTGCTCCTCGTTTTTCTTGCGCTCGGCTATCTGCTCGTCGCTGAGCGGATTGCCGAGAGAGTCGACCATCTCTTTCTGGGCGTCGTTGTCATCGCTGTAGTCGGCCTCAGCATTAAATTCACCCACGGCAAACGTAGCCTTGTTGGCGCGGCGCCAGTCGTCCTCCAGTTTGCGGCTACCCCACCGGCGCTGGAACTCCGTCTTGCCGGCGTTTTTGGTCGCCGTGTTATAGAAGTACCACGACTTGTCGTTGTTGAGCGTAAACGACTGAGTGTTGCTCGTCAACTGGCTGCCAGCGGCATTGCCCCTCGCCGCCAATGCCTGCAGGGCGGCCTCCTCGGCTGCCTTTTTCTCCTTGTCCTTCAACTCCTTCACGAGCCGCTCGGCCACCTTCTGTTGCTCCTCTGGCGTGAGTTTAGCCAACTGCAGGAGGGAGTCCTGGAGCGTCACGTTCTGCGAATAGACGGCCAACTCGTCGAGCACGTCGCTGCGCTTCTTGAGCATGGCATAGTTAGGATAGTCCTCGGGCAACTGCGCCACGCCTTCGGAATAGCACGGCTGCGCCTTGTCGTACTCGTAGCGGTTGAAGTAGAGTCCGCCGAGGGTAATCTGGTTGATGGCTTTGTCGATGCCGTTGCGGGTGCTTTTCTCGTTGGCAAGCACATAGTTTTTGATTGCCGACGTGGTGTCGCCGCGCGACAGGTAGAGGTTGCCGATGGCGTAGTATATCTGATCGAGATACTCTTTGTTGCGGTCGAGGCGGGTCATGCGCTGCAACGACTTCACCTCGGGGGTGATGTTGGTGCCGGCAAACACCTCGCTCTGCTTGATGCGCGCATTGAACTGCGTGCGGTAGGTGGCGCTCGACGCTCCCGTCACGGCCCTGTACATGCGGTAGGCGTTGGCCTTGTCGCCGTTGGCCTCATACACCTGTCCCAGCAGGAACGCCAGGCGGGTTTTCTGCGCGCCGCCGGTGCCCTTGTAGGCGGCAAGCAGCACGGGCGCTGCCTTGTCGTACTGGCGGGTCTTGACGAGGAAGTCGGCGTAGGCGGTGCTGTACATGGTGCGCAGGCGCTTGTCGGTGAGTTCGTCGGTCTTGAGCCGCGACAGCACGTTTTCGGCCTCGTTGGTCCAATTGAGGGCGCAATAGCACCTCAACTGCCAGATCTTCGCCTCCGTGACGAGTTTGGGCAACCAGTTGAAATAGCGTTCGATATACATAAACGTGGCTGCCGATGCCGTGAAGTCGCCCTTGAGATACTGCGCTTCGCCCATCAGACGCCAAGCGTTGTGGAGAAACGGGTTATACTCGTTGCGGTTGAGATAGGCTCGGTATTTAGGGTCGCGCATCTTGCTGCGGTCCTTCTTAGGCTTTTTCTGGATGGAGTGGAGCGCAATGGCCTTCTGCATCTTCTCGATGGTGCGGTCGAAGTTTGCCGAGGGATGGGTGGCTTTCTCGTCGGCAAACGACTCTGCCGGATGGATGTAGATGAAGTCGGAATAGTCGTCCTCATAGTTCTCCTCCATGGTCTTTATCTGCTCCTTGTAGTGCTCCTCGCCGTTGAAATACACGTTGTAGCGCGTGGTGAACGACTGCATGAAGCGCGAGCCCGCAGTGTTTTTCTTCGTGCTGCAGGAATGCAGCGCAAAGCCCAGTGCGAGTGCCGTAAGCAGCAAATATGTAGAGAGTCTGCGTCTCATTATAATTAATAACGTTTAAATCCACCGTTTATTTTCCCATATCGTCTTGTTGCCCACTTTTTTGCTTATTCCGAATGGTTAACTTACTTTTGCATTCAGTATGGAAATCCCCAAGATTATGAAAAAACGGAAACTCGGGCTGTTGCCTAAAATCATCATTGCCATTGTGCTCGGCATAGCCACCGGACTTGTGATGCCGGAATTTGTGGTGCGTCTGTTTGTCACCTTCAACTCTCTCTTCAGCCAGTTTCTTGGCTTCATCATCCCGCTCATCATCGTGGTCCTGGTGATTCCGGCAATCGCCGACATCGGCAAGGGGGCGGGCCGCATGCTCGTGGCCACAACGCTGCTTGCCTATGTAGCAACAATCCTTTCCGGATTTCTGTCGTTCGGCGTGGGCGAAGCGGTTTTCCCGCACCTCATCGACCACACGGTATCGCTCGAGAGCATCAGCGAAGCCCACGGCATCGAGCCGTTTTTCACCGTGGAGATTCCTGAACCGATGAACATCATGACGGCGCTCGTGCTGGCGTTCACCATCGGCCTCGGCCTGGCTCACCTCAACACCACGGCGCTGCGCAACGCGTGCAACGACCTCAAGGACATCATCGTGAAGACCATCCAGTCGGTAATCCTGCCGCTGCTGCCGGTCTACATCTTCGGCATCTTCATGAACATGACCCACTCGGGGCAGGTTGCTCACGTGCTGGCGGTGTTCGTCAAAATCATCGTGGTGATTTTCATCCTCCACATCTTCCTGCTGCTCTTCCAGTTCTCGGTTGCCGGCATCGTTACGCGCCGCAACCCGCTGAAGTTGCTCGGCAAGATGCTCCCCGCCTATTTCACAGCCCTCGGCACATCGTCGTCGGCAGCGACCATACCCGTAACCATGCGCCAAACCATCGACAACGGCGTGGACGAAGGCATCGCCGGATTTGTCATCCCGCTGTGCGCCACCATCCACCTGTCAGGCAGCACGCTGAAGATTGTGGCATGCGCCCTGGCGCTGATGATGATGCAGGGCATGCCCTACGATTTCCAGATGTTCTCGGGATTTATCCTGATGCTCGGCGTGACAATGGTAGCCGCTCCGGGAGTGCCTGGCGGAGCCATTATGGCCGCCCTGGGCATCCTTGCCTCGATGCTCGGCTTTGACCAGAACGCGCAAGCGCTGATGATTGCCCTCTACATCGCCATGGACAGTTTCGGCACTGCCTGCAACGTGACGGGCGACGGCGCGCTGGCGCTGATCATCGACCGCTGTTTCCGCAAGAAGGCATCATAACTCGTCGAGGTCGGCACTCTTGCGCTCAAGGATGCCGGCAGCGAGATTGTCGCCCGCCTGCACTATCGACACGAGCGGATAGAGGGTCTTGGCGGTGTCGTAGTTGCGCACGTCCTCAAAACTGTTTTGGTTCACGCCCCACGCGCCCATGTGCCAACGCATGGCGAGCATCTCTGCATCGGTGAGTTCGAGGCCGCTGAGCAGCACGAGGATGACCGACTTCTCGCCGTGTCCCATAGGGAAATTCTTGTAACTTACCTTGTAGCCCTCGCAGTCCTCCCACTGTCCGAGACGGTTTTTGCGCTTCTTCACGCTGCGGTAGTAGATGTCGCTCTTGCACACGTCGTGGAGCAACGACGCAATGATCACGCTGTCGCGAGGCACCTCGCTCTCCACCGATGCGTCGAGCTTCTTCATACCTTCCCACACGGCGAGCGCCGCCTTGGCGGTGTAGAGCGAATGCTGCACCAAGCCGCCCTCGGTGTTGAGATGATGCCCGGCGGATGCCGGTGCGGTGAAAAAGCCCTGGCTCTCGAGATCCTCGATTACGCCTTCCACACCCTCGCGCCCCGTGGAGCGCAGCAGTTCCAGAAATTCTTCCTTTGCCGTTAATGTTTCTTCCATCGAAAAATTCAAGTAGTTTTTATGAGTGGGCAAATTTACAAAATTTCGCCCTACAAATTTGCACAATGCGATTAATTGCATAATTTTGTAGGTAATAACTCAAACTATTATCACCCGATTAATCTAAATATTATGGCTTTTCCTTTTATCACAGCCGAACAGGCCGCCGAATTTGTAAAACACGGCGACAACGTAGGCTTCTCAGGATTTACCGCTGCAGGTACGCCTAAGTTTGTGGCTCCGGCAATTGCAGCCAAGGCAGAGAAAGAACACGAAGCAGGCCGGGAATTTAAAATCAACGTATTCACCGGCGCTTCGACCAACGACTATGTCGACGGTGCCCTGGCACGCGCCAAGGCCGTCAACTTCCGCACGCCTTACCAGTCGTGCAAGGATTCGCGCGCTGGCATCAACAGCCACGAAATCAACTACAACGACATGCACCTGTCGCACCTTGCGCAGAATCTCCGCTACGGATTCTTCGGCAAGATCGACGTGGTAATCATCGAGGCTTGCGAAGTGAGCGACAACGGTGAAATCGTCCTCGGCCCGGGCGTGGGCAACGTGCCTTCGCTTGCCGCCATCGCCGACAAAATCATCATCGAACTCAACGAACATATCCCCAGCGCAATCCGCGGTCTGCACGACATCTACATGCCTGCCGACCCTCCTTACCGCCGCGAGATTCCTATCTACAAGCCAAGCGACCGCATCGGCTCGCCAGTGCTGAAGGTGGACCCGAAGAAAATCGTGGGCATCGTGAAGACCTACAACACCGACAAGGTGCACGGCTTCTCGCCTATCGACGAAACGACGATGCGCATCGGCGCCAACGTGTGCAGTTTCCTTATCGGTGAACTCCGTGCCGGACGCATCCCTAAGGAGTTCCTTCCGTTGCAGTCGGGCGTGGGCAACATCGCCAACGCTGTGCTCCACGGACTTGACGAGAGCAAGGAAATTCCGCAGTTCGACATGTATACCGAAGTGATCCAGGACGCCGTGCTCGACCTTATGGAGTCGGGCAAATGCCGCTTCAGCAGCACCTGCTCGCTCACATTCTCCGACGAGACAATGGACCGCTTCTACAAGAACATCGACTTCTTCCGCGACAAGGTGCTTATCCGTCCGGGCGAAATATCCAACAACCCTGAGGTGATCCGCCGTCTGGGTGTAATCACGATGAACACTGCCCTCGAGGCCGACATCTTCGGCAACGTGAACTCAACCCACGTGGTCGGCACAAAGATGATGAACGGCATCGGCGGCTCGGGCGACTTCACCCGCAACGCCTACATCTCGATTTTCAGTTGTCCGTCAATCACCAAGGAGGGCAAAATCAGCAACATCGTGCCGATGGTTTCCCACCTCGACCACAGCGAACACTCGGTGCAGGTGCTCATCACCGACCAAGGCATCGCCGACCTCCGCGGCAAAGACCCATTGCAGCGCGCCGAACTCATCATTGAGAACTGCGCACATCCGGCTTACCGCGGCCTGCTCCGCGACTACTTGAAACTGAGCAAGGGCGGACACACGCCTCACACTCTCAAGGCGGCCTTCGCCTTCCACCAGGAGTTCAGCGAGTCGGGCGACATGCAGAAAACCGACTTCTCCAAATTCGCATAACCAGCGGATTTACCGATAAAAAGCGCGCTGTAAGCGCAACACAATGTGTTGTCCCTACAGCGCGCATTTTTTATGCCACAATGCTCAGTTTCGTAAATTTTACACCAATGCTTTCAGTTCGTCAATCATACGGCCAAGGTCAGAGTAAGTGTATTTCCTGCCGTCGGCATGCTTATCTTCCATTGAATGTTTGGCATTACGGATTGCATCGTCAAGTTTTCCACCTTGCTTCTCGAAATAGGAGTGCAAGCCCTTGCTTCTGCGAAAGAAGTCTATTGTTTTCTCATAACCGCATTGTTTGTTCAAGTCAATGAGAAGTTCTGACTGATTGTTGTATGCGCGTGCTGTGTATCGGAAATAGTACAAGAAGAACAACTCCGTGCAACGATGCGTTTCAAAGAAATGCACTTCGCAATAGATACCTTTCTTCGTTTTGTTGACAGGCTTGGCATATTTCTTTTTCAGACGGGCATATTGGGTGCGCTCTGGTTCTTCATCTTTTGTGTCCATATCAATGACACAGAAGATACGGTCATAGCTATCGGCAATGCCATCCTCAATCTTCTCCTCCAA
>CAVAOU010000117.1:0-5812 GCA_963590085.1 Senegalimassilia sp.
GTGTAAGGGAGCGTAGCCACATTGCCGTATTTTGCAGAAACCTTCATCGGGTCGCCGGCAGCAACACCGCTATAGTTGTAGACCAGCACCCAATACGTGTTCACGCCATTGTTAGGCGACGCGTCGATCCACGAAGCGGCAGCGCCTGGAATAGCACTGCTGAAGGTTTCCATCAGCACGTCGTCGCGGTAGATTTCCACCTTCGAGATAACGTCAAGGTCAGCGCCGTCGCAGTCCTTCGACGGGTAAGTCCAACTGAGGCTAATCTGGTCGTCATCGACCGTTGCGGCAAGGTCGGCAACCTGTGCCGGTGTGCCTGCCACCTTTTCCTCAACACTGAACGAGTAGAGATAGTAGGTGTCGGAGGTGTACGACCCGCCGGCTTCGCAATGAGCGGCAAGATAGTAGACGCCTGGAGTAGACACGTTGAAGATGTAAGTGTAAGCCGTCTTGGCGCTGGTCAGAGCCGTTTCGTCGGCGATGGTCTGCGTGAAGTCGCTCACGGTGCCGCCAGTGCCGAGCAGATAGGAAATGTTCTTGAAACTGCCATAGCCGTTTGCAGCCTCGACGGTGAGTTTGTAGGTACCCGCCTTCTCGAAGTTCAGCGCTGGGCCAATGAGCCATTCGTCGGCCTTGGAGCCGTAAGGCACGGTAAACTTGGCGCGGTCGGCGATATAGTTGGTGATGTTGTCCTTAGGCTGGTAGAGCCAGTCGGCAGCAGTCTCAGCCAACGTGCTGTTTGCGCCGCGAATTGAAGCCCAAGCGTTGTAGAAGGCGTCGCTCGACGAGAAGTCGGACGTCCAAGGCAACGACAGCGCGTCGCCGTTCACATAGGCGCCCACCTCTTCCTAGGCAGCGCTCGTGTAGTGTACGAGCACGGCATATACCTTATACTTGTGCGTCTTGTTGAGCACCAAGCCCTTCGACTCGTCGTCGGTCCATGATGTAGCCGTGCCGTCGAGAGTGGCAACAAGAGCGTTGTCGCGATAGACCAGAACTGAAGTCAGCGGCTCCGAGAGTTCGCCGCCGGCGTTGTTGGTAGTAGGCAGAGTCCACGACAGAGCAACCGTCTTGCCCGACACCGAAGCTGTCAAGCCCGAAGGTGCCGACGGCACTTCCACATACTCAGAGATGCTGAAGTCCTTGAGGTAAAGTTCGGCGTGGTTCTTTGGCGAATAGTCGCACAGACCCACATAGTAGTCGCCTTCGGTGTCGATGGTAACCAGCCCCTGCTCAACCGTCCACGTATAACCTGGAGCAGTGCCGTCGGAACCAGTATCGAAAAGCGTCGTGCCAGCCTTCAAGTCTGCCACCTCCGACGAACTTGCAAGCATCATCTTGAAATTCTGCGTATAAACAGTAGAAGAAGTCATCAAATTGACCGACACCAGATAGCGGCGTCCAGTCTCAAGATGAATTGCTGGAGAAACGTACCAGTCGTCAACGTCCTGGGTAGATGTCCATCGGCTACGGATAGCCTCATACTTCTCGTAGTCGGTCCAATTGTAGCCGTCCTTGTTGTAGTCGACAGCCGTCCATTCCGTGTCCTGATAGAGGGCAGACGTGTAGGTCGGCGTCTTGGCATCTGTTGCCCAAGCAATCACTGGCAACAGCAATCCCGTAAGAATCAAGTAAAGTTTTTTCATAATCTCTGAGTTTGTCGTTAGTTTTTAGTTATGTCTGCAAATATAGACAAAAAGAGATAGTACAAAATAGAAAAATGGCATTAAATTGATAATTTTGGCATCTTTATGAAACTATGTTAACCACTGCCGCCAAGACAAGAAAAAAGGAAGCCCAAAAACTGGACTTCCTTTTGTAGCGGGATCGAGAATTGAACTCGAGACCTCCGGGTTATGAATCCGACGCTC
This sequence comes from Senegalimassilia sp., assembly GCA_963590085.1. Taxonomy (GTDB): domain Bacteria; phylum Bacteroidota; class Bacteroidia; order Bacteroidales; family Muribaculaceae; genus Limisoma. Next base: position 1,872 of record CAVAOU010000117.1, read on the forward strand.
TAACCAACTGAGCTATCCCGCCGTTTGCGAGTGCAAAAGTACGACGAGTTTTCGGTTCCAGCAAATTTTTCAGCAACTTTTTTCACGATTTTTTTGCAAGTAGTTGAGAGGCAAACAAATCGGCAACCAGCACCGATAGAATTTTGCAATCCCGCCGATTTGCAGTAACTTCGCACTATGAACAAGACTAAAGAAAGCGACATCAAAAAGACGCGCGATTTGCTGCGGCCAAAATATGTGGCTGTGCCCATCGCCATTGGCTTAATTGCCGTTGGCACAATGTTTTGGCGCGACTCCGAGCAGTTTGATTTCAGTCTGATAAACATCTCCACCAAATCGATAGCCTACTTTCTGCTCGCCGTGCTGTTTATGGCAGGGCGCGATTTCGGCCTCACCTGGCGGTTTCGCACCCTCACCGACCACGACATCACGTGGGGTCAGGCGCTACGCGTGAACATGCTCTGCGAGTTCACCTCCGCCGTGACGCCGTCGACCGTTGGCGGCAGCAGTTTCGGCATGATCTACCTCACCGGCGAGGGCCTCAACCTCGGGCGCTCAACGGCGATAATGATAACCACCCTGTTTCTCGACGAACTCTTCTACGTGGTAGCATGCCCCGTGGCACTTGCGCTGATAGGCTTCAGCGGCCTCTTCGACATGGCCAACCACCAGATTTCGGCGAGCATCAGGATTACGTTCTGGATTGTGTACGGCGGGCTGGCTCTGTGGGCGCTGATACTCGGGCTGGGCATCTTCGTGAAGCCCACCGCCATCCGCGCGCTCCTCAAGGGCATCTGCCGCCTGCCGCTGCTGCGCCGCTGGCAGAAGGACGCAGCCGAGATGGGCGACGCCATCGTTGCCACGTCGAAGGAACTGCGGCAGAAGAAATTCTGGTGGTGGCTGCGCGCCTTCTTCGGCACGTCGCTGTCGTGGATTTCGCGCTACATGGTGGTCAACGCCCTGCTGCTGGCGTTTGCCATCGACGCCGACCAAGTGATGGTGCTTGCGCGCCAGTTGGTGATATGGGTGGTGCTTACCGTCTGCCCTACCCCCGGCGGCAGCGGTGTGAGTGAATGGATTTTCAAGAACTACTACGGCGACATGATTGCGTCGGGAGCGCTGGCGCTCCTGTTGGCGCTGTGTTGGCGCATAGTGAGTTACTATATTTACCTCGTCATCGGCATCTGCGTGATACCGTCGTGGCTACGCCGATGGAAACGCAAACGGATGGCAAAGAAACAATGCTAATGGAAACAACGGCCAAGGAACAGTGCAACATAGTGGCTGCGGTGCTTGCAGCCCACGGAGTGAAACGCTTCGTCCTGTCGCCAGGCTCACGCAATGCGCCAATGATTGTGGCGATTGCACGCCGGCAGGACGTGGAGAAATATGTGGTAGTGGACGAACGCAGTGCGGCATTCGTGGCACTCGGCCTCGCTCAGCAGACAGGCGAGCCCGTAGGCATCGTTTGCACCTCCGGCACGGCATTGCTCAACTACGCCCCCGCCGTTGCCGAGGCCTACTACCAGAAACTGCCGCTGATTGTCATCTCCGCCGACCGCCAGAAAGAGTGGATTGACCAGGACGACAGCCAGACCATACGCCAATACGAAGCGCTGGCGCAGTTTGTGAAGAAGAGTTACGACCTGCCGGCACGGTGCAACGACGACACGGCGCGGTGGTATGCCAACCGCATTGTCAACGACGCCGTCATCGAGGCCACCCGCGGCCAGCGCGCGCCAGTGCACATCAACGTGCAGATCGACGAGCCGCTGAACACGATGACCGACAGTTTTCCCGCTCAGCGGCAGATTGTTGCCGTGGAGCCATCGTCGGAGTTGCCGCTGGAGGTGGTTGAGAGTCTGGCGAAGGAAGCCCAGGGCAAAAAGATACTCATCATTGCCGGCTTCGGCAACCGCAACCTTCGCCTTGCCCGGACGCTCGACACCCTTGCCAGATACCCTAACATTGCAGTGCTGACCGAGACCATAGCCAACCTGCCGGGAAGCAACACCATCCCCGCTATCGACCGCACGCTGCTCGCCATGGACCGCGACAGCGTTGCCGACTATGTGCCCGACCTACTAATCACCATGGGCGGCGCACTGGTGTCGCGCATCGTCAAGACCATACTGCGCAAGAACCGCCCCGCTGAGCATTGGCATGTAGGCGTGACCGACACCACCGTGGACTGCATGCAGTCGCTGACCAAGAGGATACTTGCCGACCCCGAGACATTCTTCTGCCAGATAGGCGAACGTCTGCGTCACGACGGCAGCAACTACGGCGCCCTTTGGCAATCGCTTGCCGCAAAGGGCATACAGCGCCACAACGACTATATCGCAGGCATCGAATGGAGCGACATGAAGGCGTTCTCGATAGTACTGCCAGCGATACCGAAGCGGTTCAACGTGCAATTGTCAAACGGCACGACGATACGCTACGCCCAACTCTTCGGAGAGCACCTCACGATGCAGAACAACTGCAACCGCGGCGTGTCGGGCATCGACGGCTCCACCTCGACAGCCGTAGGCGCATCGCTCGCCCATCCCGACAGCCCTACCCTGCTGATTACCGGCGACATGAGTTTCTCCTACGACCTCTCCGGCCTGGCGAGCCAGTACAACTCGCCGCGGCTGAAAATCATTGTGATGAAGAACGGCGGCGGCGGGATATTCCGCTTCATTAAAAACACCTCCTCCCTGCCCGAGATGGAGCGCTACCTCGAGGTGAGCCGCGACATCCCCGTGGACCGCTATGCGGCAGCCTTCGGATTCAAGTATTTCGAAGCCACCGACGAGGCGCAACTGCAGGAAGCCCTTCCACTATTTTTCACCGAAGAGAGCGAACCGGCGATACTCGCCATTGCCACCGACAAGCAGGTGAGCGCCGACACACTAAAGCAATATTTCAGAAACACAAAAAAATAAAGATATGACTAAACGAACTTGGACTCCGATAAAGGAGTATACCGACATATTGTTTGAGCAATATAAAGGCATAGCAAAGATAACCATCAACCGGCCGAAGGTCTACAACGCATTCCGGCCGCTGACCAACCACGAGATGCTCGACGCGTTCGAGATTTGCCGCGGCCGCGACGATATCCGCGTGATTATCCTCACCGGCGCCGGCGACAAGGCATTCTGCTCGGGCGGCGACCAGAACTACAAGACCCAGGGCGGATACCGCGACGCAGACGGCACCCCGCGCCTCAACGTGCTCGACCTTCACAAGATGATACGCTCCATCCCGAAACCCGTGGTGGCGATGGTCAACGGCTTCGCCATCGGCGGCGGCAACGTGCTCAATGTGGTCTGCGACCTGTCGATAGCCTCAGAGAACGCACGGTTCGGGCAGACAGGTCCCAAGGTGGGCAGTTTCGACGGCGGCTTCGGCTCGTCGTACCTCGCCCGCTGCGTCGGCCAGAAGAAGACCCGCGAAATCTGGTATCTGTGCCGCCAGTACACCGCCAAGGAGGCAGAAGAGATGGGCATGATTAACAAGGTTGTGCCATTCGACCGCCTCGAGGACGAAACCGTAGAATGGTGCGAAACGATGATGAAACGCAGTCCGTTTGCCATCCGCATGGTGAAACGCTGCCTCAACGCCGAACTCGACGGCCAGCGCGGCCTGATGGAGTTGGCTGGCGACGCAACACTGATGTACTACCTTATGGACGAGGCACAGGAGGGCAAGAACGCATTCCTCGAGAAGCGCGACCCCGACTTTGAGCAGTTCCCCAAATTTCCAGGATAGGGATGAAGGTAAGTTACGCAAGATACGTGCTGCACTTCAAGCAGCCCGCAGGCACGTCGCGCGGCGTGCTCCTCGACAAGGAGACCTACTTTCTGAAACTCGAGGACGAAGATACGCCGGGAGTCTACGGCCTGGGCGAATGTGCAGTGTTCCGCGGGCTGTCGGCTGACGATGTGCCCAGC
>CAVAOU010000118.1:0-5796 GCA_963590085.1 Senegalimassilia sp.
GGTGTGAGGTAGCAGCCTTGATGCGGTGCACCACGGTCTGCAGGTCGTAGAGCGTGCGGCCGCAACTCGGGCATGAGATATACTCCGTCTTCGTGGTGCGGCGGCGCGATGCCTGAAGGATGCCGAAGGCATAAGCCACGGCGTCGGCCTTGCGCGGCAGGTTGGGCGCGTCGAGCACGATGCCGTCGACGAGTCCGTTGAGCAGCAGCGCGCCGAAGTCGGCACCCGCCTTCACCTGCACGTTCTCCTCGTCGGCGTCGGCATAGGTCATCTTCGCCACCACGGGCGCCATGCATCCGCAGTCCCACAGACGGTGGATGAATGCCGACATCTCGCCCACGGGGTTCTGGTGCGCGCTCGTGAGCAGAATCACGTCGCCGTGCGTCACCTCCTCTGCCACCGTGGCGGCGTCCTGCGAAGCGTCGACCTCCGTCCAGCCCGCGGCGGGCAGATAGAAGTCGGGCTTCGTCTCGAGCGAAGCCACATCCTCGGGCGCAAGCGTCGTGCCAACGACTGGCACATTGCTGCCGCCCACGATGCCCACCGCCGCCGAAGGGCGGCGCTGAGTGCAGATAGGGTCGTAAGCCTTGGCGTAGCAGCCTTTTATCTCTGCGTGACGCTCGCGGCTGGTGACGTAGTCCACCAGTTTCCGCGCCACGGGTATCTCCAACTCAGGATCCTCGCTCAGCGACACGCGCACGGTGTCGCCGATGCCGTCGGCAAGCAGCGTGCCTATGCCCACAGCCGACTTGATGCGGCCGTCCTCGCCGTCGCCCGCCTCGGTCACGCCGAGGTGGAGCGGATAGTGCATGTCCTCGCGGTCCATCTCAGCCACCAGGCGGCGCACGGTTTCAACCATTATCACCGTGTTCGACGTCTTGATGGAGATTGCCACATCGTTGAAATTCTCCTCGCGGAAGATGCGCAGATACTCCATCGCCGACTCCACCATGCCCGACGGCGTGTCGCCGTAGCGGCTCATGATGCGGTCCGACAGCGACCCGTGGTTCACTCCCAGGCGCACGGCGGTGTGGTGCTCGCGGCACACGGCAAGAAACGGCACCACCGCGCGGCGTATCTTCTCCAACTCCGCCCGATACTCCTCGTCGGTGTATTCCAGTTTGCGGAACGTGCGGGCGGCGTCGACAAAGTTGCCGGGGTTGATGCGCACCTTGTCGGTCACGGCAGCGGCCTCAAATGCCGCATTCGGATTGAAATGGATGTCGGCAACGAGCGGCTTGGTGTAGCCGTCGGCATGGAGCGCCGCGCGGATCTCGCCGATGTTGCGGGCCTCGCGCACACCCTGCGCCGTTAGCCTAACGTAGTCGGCGCCAGCGTCGAAGATGCGCTTGCACTGCGCCACGCTGCCCTCGGTGTCGAGTGTCGAGGTCGACGTCATCGACTGGATGCGGATGGGGTTGTCGCCTCCGAGAGGCACGTTGCCTATAGCCACCGTCGACGACTGTCGGCGGCGATAGTTGAAGTCGTTCATTATGCGGTGTCTTAGTTGGTCTTGAATTTATAGGAGATGCGCGACAGGTCTTCGTTGGCCTTCACGATTTTCTGCGCCAGACTCTCCTTGTAGGCGGCAAAACGCTCGGCTATGCGCTCATCGGTGAGCGAAAGCATCTGCACGGCGAGGATGGCTGCATTCAACCCGGCGTTGATGCCCACTGTGGCAACGGGGATGCCCGGAGGCATCTGCACGATGGCGAGCAGGGCGTCCATGCCCTCGAGGTCCGATTTGATTGGCACGCCGATTACAGGCACGGTGGTCTGCGCGGCAATCACGCCCGGCAGGTGGGCTGCCATGCCGGCGGCGGCGATAATCACCTTCAGGCCGCGGCTCTTGGCGTTTTTGGCGAACTCGGTCACCTGCTCCGGTGTGCGGTGGGCCGAGAGGGCGTTGATTTCAAACGGAATTTCAAATTCATCAAGAAGTTTTGCTGCTTTTTCGAGCACGGGCATGTCGGATGTGCTGCCCATGATGATGCTGACACGTGGATTCATATGATTTTGTTTGCTAAATTCACGACAAAGATAATATTTTTTTAGAAAAATTCATTAATAATTGTTGTTTTAATAGCAAAATGCTAATTTTGCAAATTATAACCAAACGAGGGCTTACGCAAACAATTTTTCACTAAATATATTTTTATGAGAAAGTTTACTAATTTACTAACACTTCTGCTTCTTGCCTTGGTGGCTACCGTGGCAAAAGCGGAAACCGTTGCCCCCTACACCTATGGTTTCGACGACCTGGGCAGCGGCAAACTCACGTCGAAGTTCACCCCACCGGGTTGGGGACACATCGTCGAGAGTTATCAAACGGGCGCGTGGGCTACACCAGTCTATGTCGAGTACTACGCCAACACTGAAGGCGGGTACGACGACAACGGCGCTTGCCTGCAAATCGGCTCGCAAACACTGACGTCTGGAATCAACGACAAGGAAGTCAACGACATGCTTGTCACTCCAGAGATTACCGGCGCTGCCAGCATCTATGTGAAGCAGACCTACAACACCGGTTCAATCAAGTTCTACACCTGCACCCTCAGCGACGGCACCTACACTGCCGGCGACGAATATGCGGTGACTGTGCCTACCCTCAGCACTGAGGAATGGACAAAGGTGGAAATCCCTGCTGTGCCTGCCGGCACACGCCTCGGCATCCGCGGCGAGTATGTGCGCATCGACAATTTCACTGTTGAGAGCGCAGAACTCAACCTCAAGCGTGGCGCCACAGTGCTCTCCACGCCTACAATGCTTACCGACGCCGACCTCGTGGCCGACGCCGACGGTAATGTCACCATCACTGCTCAGTTGAAGGTGAAAAACTCCGGCGAGAAACTCCTCACCCAAGGTGAAGACGATTTCTACGTTACAATCTACGACAAGACTTCGGAGACCGACTATGAAGCATCGAAGACATTCGTACCTGCCACTTTGAAGGTTTCCGAATCGTCAGACTATTTCACTGTTTCGGCAACCATCCCTGTAACCGAAAACCAGCGCCACAACTATCACGTTATGGAGCACGTAAGCGGCACAACCACTTACCTCGGCTGGGTTGAGGTTTACCCTAACACTCCTTCATTCACCGTGGAGGACGAACTCGGTCACGACGTGAACAACGGCGACGCTGTCGACTTCGACGTTATGCAGACTGCCGTTACAAAGACTCTCGTGCTGAAGAACACCAAGGGTGGCGCTCCGCTCACCATCAACAGCATCTCTGTGCCTGAAGGCTTCACTTATGTGCTTTCAGAGACTGAAACTGCCACCGAGTCACAATCGCTGCCTTACTCTATTGCAGCGCGCGGCAAGGCTTACCTCAAGATCACTATGGACGCTTCGTCGATCGGCAAGCGCACCGGTGATATCGTAATCACTCCTGCCGACAGCCAAGGCGACGTCTACACTCTCCCTGTAAGCGGCGAGATTATCGACCCGTCGAAGGTCTACATCAACTTCACCGACAAGAAATTCCCTGCTGGCTCATTCATCCAGCCTTCAAACGGAAGCGCTAAATGGAAAGTTGAAAACTTCTCTTACGGCACTACCGGCTACGCTGCCTACAACGGCACAATGGATCCTCTTACCAAGTTTGTCCTTCCTAAGATCCACTTGGAAGATGGCGAGACTGTCACTTTCGACGCTAACCGTGTAGGCTTGTCGTCGAAACTCAACGTCTACTACTCTGACGACCGCAACGACTGGACTCTGTTGAAGTCAATCACTGTCGACGGCCTCGACGAGGAATGCAGTTTCAGCAATGAGCAGTTCCCTACTGGCTACTACGACAACTACAAGTTCCGTACATTCACACTCAACATCCCTGCCGGCGACTGGTATATTGCCTTCGAGGCTGGCTACTCACGTGTGGACAACATCATCGGCGGTACCTATTGCGACGTGCCTGAATCTGAGGCTGTGCTCTACAACGTCGTTGTTCCTGCTACTGCAACTGTCAACCACGAGTCTTCTATCTCGTTTGGCATCACCTCTATCGGTGCGCAGGACATCGCAGAAGGCACACTCACTGCGAAAGTCTACCTCGGCGACACTGTAGTCGGCGAACAGGTTCTTCCTGCACTCTCCAACGGCGATTACGAAACAGTGACTGTCGACTTCACTCCTCGCACGGCTGGCACAATGCCTACGAAGATTGAAATCTCAGGCGCTCTCGACCTCGTTGCAAAATCTACAATCGAGGTTGCCGCTGAGACTGCTGTCGGCGAATTGGTTGTCGGCGATGCCACAACTACTTCGGGTAGCGTTCCTTTGGCTTTGAACTTCAAGAAGTCGGAATCGGAAATCATCTACCTTGCCGACGAACTCACTGGCCTTCCTGCAGGAACTGCCATCAAGAGCATCGCGTTCAAGGGCTACAAGAATGGTTGGAACAACAAGGAGTTGACCACTAACCTCGAGGTCTACATCGAGAATACTACCGACACTGCGCTGAAGACCGACGGATGGTACACTTCCGACAACATGACGAAAATCTACGACGGCGAATACACCTTCGCAGAAACAATCGGCTCTTCGAGCGAACACAAGGATGTGATCACTCTCAATCTTGCAGAACCGTTTGTCTACACTGGCGGAAACCTCCGCTTGACTCTCAAGTCAATTGCCGACGCTTATTCTACTACCAGCTTCGATGTTGACGGTTCGAAAGCCGGTCGTGCAGCCTATGCTTGCAGCGACAGCGACCTTCCAACCAGCCTCAACACTGCTGCATTGCCTGTAACTGTGTTCGGCTTCGACAAGGAGGCCACTACTATCAGCGGTGTGGTAACCGACAATGACAGCGGCGCTGTCATCGCTGATGCCGAAGTGAAACTCGTTAGCGACAACGTTGAATACAGCGGCACTACCGACGCTGAAGGTAAGTACAGCGTCACTGTCTACCAAGACGCTCTCAAGTACGACTTCTCCGTTTCTAAGGAAGGTTACTTCGCTCACAGCAGCGAAATCCAGTTTGCCGGCACTTCTTTGGTTAAGAACGTCGCTTTGGCGGCTGCCAACGGCATCAACCTGAAGAGCGTTTCTATCCCAGAAACTGGCGAGGTTAACTCTAAATACATCGTCACTGCCCACATCGAGAACGGCAACGCCAAGGAGGCTGACTCCTACACTGCTGAACTCTGGGCCAACGACGCTATCGTTGCCACTGCCGAGGCTATTGCTCTCGAGGCAAATAAGGAATATGACTTCACATTCTCCTACGTTCCTCACACTGCAGGCACTGCCGAGACATTCGTCAAGTTTACAAACGACAACGGCTACGTAGCAAGCGAAACCGTTTCTGTCAACATCAAGGAAGAATCCGCCAACGGTGAAGTGATTGTGGGCACCAACAGCACAACCGATTATTCCGGTCCTATCGCTTGCTTCTACAAACTTTCCAAAACTGAGATTATCTATCCGAAGGAATTGATTGACCTGGCAGCAGGCACAAAGATCAACGCAATCAGTTTCTATGGAACTTGTAGCGGCAAGAATGCTCAGTTCACAGTCAACGCTTGGATTGGCAACGTTGCCGAGGGCTATGACCTCCAGGGCGAAAGCACTGACGGTCTTACTCAGGTTGCCGACGGCATGATTGTCGATCTGACCAACGGCTTCGACAACGAGGCTATCGTGACTTTGACTCTCGACAACTTCGTTTATGACGGCGGCGACATCCGCATCTACACCGAAGGCACTGGTACTGACTGGGCAAGCGTCCGTTTCGCAGCCGACAACACCACTGGCAAAGCCAAAGGTCAATATAAGAGAGATGACAAG
>CAVAOU010000119.1:0-5785 GCA_963590085.1 Senegalimassilia sp.
CGACTTCATGCCCCATTCCACGGTCTCGAGCGTGGCAATCATGCCGTTGAGTGTGCGGCTGAATTGCCCGAACTCGGCCCAGTCGTCCTGGCATTTGTAGCGGAGGTCGTGCTCCACCTCGTGCCATCCTTCGGAGAAGGTGGTGCGTATCTGCACCTCGTAGGTGTTGTCGATGTATTGCGCGTAATCCTTGGGCAGGCATTTGCGGAAGTCGTCCACAAAGTGCTCGGGAATCTTCTTCGTGATGTTCAGGCGCTGCGGGCAGAACGTCGACAGTCCGTGCTCGTCGATCGACGACTTCACTACGTCCTCGCTGCCGAGAAAAATCGCCATCGCCTCTACGTCGTCGGGGAAGTAGAGCACAAACCGCAGGCCGATCATGTCTTGGATTTTAGCCTTGCCCGAGATGTATTTTTCGCCTTTTATCTGCATCTTGTGGCCAAGCGACTCCACCGACTTGATGCGAGAGAACAGGCGGAACATCATGCCGCTCTGCTTCACCTTCTGTGATAGTTCCGTTTCCAGTTGCTTTGCAATGTCGTCAAGTATCATCGTTACTGCAGATTTTTGCTCATGGTGAGAATGTTCTCGCCGTTGAGACGACGGTAGGTCACGTTGTCCATAATCTCCTTCACGAGGAAGATGCCGAGTCCGCCGATAGGACGGTCCTCGAGTTCGAGGGAGATGTCGGCAGTCTCAGCCTGCAACGGGTCAAACAGCACGCCGCAGTCTTTCAGAATGAAGTCCACGTGCTTCTTGTCGGTTGTCCATTTTGCTTTCAGCGAAATCGGTTTCGTAACGCCTTCGGGATATGCATACTGGATAACGTTGACAAGAGCCTCTTCGAGAGCCAGGTTTAGGGAATTTTTCATTGCCGTTTCCAGTCCCAGTTCCTTTGCTACGTCATCAATAAATGGGACAAGTTTCGACGAATCCTCCAAGTTGTTGGTTATTATGAGTTCCTTCATAATAGTCTTGTTTGTGATGTTGTCGTTTATTCTAAAGCAAAGTAAAGTCAAGTCGTCGCTCTGTTCGGCATTGCCTACAAAGCCTGCCAGTTCGTGGGTCAAGCCTTCGATGATTCCTCGGGCTGTCTGGCTGGCATGAGCCTTCGCCGAGTCGATGGTGCGTTGCTCGCCAAACTGCTCTTGGTCGGCGTTCTCTGCCTCGGTCAAACCGTCGGTGTAGAGAAGCATTGCGCTGCCTTTAGGGAGCATCATCGTTTGGCTGGTGTACTCATAGTCGCGAATCACGCCGAGTGGAAGGTTGCATTCCACCTCCTGATATATGGCTTCGCCGTCTTTGCCGATGATGAGCGGTGCGTTGTGTCCAGCATTGCAGAATGTCAGTTCGCCAGTTTTAAGGTCGAGTTCGCCGGCATAGAAGGTAACAAACATGTCTGTGTCGTTGTTCTCTGTGGTGGCGTTGTTCAACTGGCTCACAATCTGCGCCGGCTCACTCTCCGTGTTGGAGATGGTGCGGAACAGCGTGCGGGTGATTGCCATCACGAGCGCGGCAGGCACTCCCTTGCCCGAAACGTCGCCGATGGCGAATATCAACTTGCCGTTGCGGATGATGAAGTCGTAGAAGTCGCCGCCCACCTCTTTCGCAGGCTTCAGCGAGGCAAACAGTTCGAGTTCGTCGCACTCGTGGAACGGCGAGAAGTTGGTCGGCACGAGGCTCATCTGGATGGTTCGTGCAATCGACAGTTCGCTCTCTATCTTTTCCTTTGCGCGCGCGTTGGTTTCGAGTTCCTTGGTGTAGAGTTGTAGTGATTGCTGCATGTGGGCAAACGCGTCGTGGAGTTTGCGCAGGTCGTCCTTGGTCTGCACCTCAGGCAGAGGCACGTTGAATTTTCCGCGGGCAATCTGGTAAGCCACGTCGGTGAGTTCCTTGAGCGACTTCGACATGTACTTGACAAGCACGCGGATGCAGATGCACAGCAGAATCAAGCCCACGAGGAAGATGGCGGCAATGGTGAGCGTCGTTGCGCCGAGATTCTTCATCACGTCGTGGTAGCCGTTAACGTTGCACACCGACCAGCCTGTGCGTTTCAGCGGTGCATAGCAAATCAGCACTTTCGTGCCTCCGAAATCGCTTTTCATCGTGCCTTGTTCGCCGGCGGTCATCCTTTTGCCTACCTCGGCAAACACTTTGTTGTTCAGCCGTTTGGCGTTGTCAAAGATGGTTTCGTGGAAAATGAGCGATTTGTCGGGGTGCGCCAGATATTGTCCTTCCTTGGTGAGGATGAAGGAGTAACTATTTTGGTAGGGGCGCATCTTGTTGATGTCGAGAGTAAGGTCGACGAGAGCCACGTCGGCGAGAATCACGGCGTAGATGTTGCCGTAGTCGTCGTGGCACGGCCACACGTACGACGTCATTAAGTCCGACTTGTTGTTGTAGTCCAGATAGGGGTCGGTCCAGAAACCGTAGCCCTTGGACATTGCGTCTTTATACCACTTCCTGACGGTGTAGTCGCCGTAGTCTTCCGGCACATGGAAGGTGGTGATGTTGTTGCCTCGCTTGTAGGCGTATTCAAAAAATAGTCGGCCTTTGGTTTTGAAAAAGCCTGGCTTGAAGGCTATGCCTACGCCCTTCAGCAATGGATTGCTTGCCAGCACGCGGGCGGCGATGTTCATCATAGAGTCTGGCCGTTCGGTAAGGTCTTCCACCTGTCCTTCGGTCAGTTTTAAGGCAGTCTCCACTTCAGCCAGTTCGCGGTCAATCTTGAGGATGATGTTCTGCTGAAGTTCCGACGTGTACTGCACGGCCTGTTTTTCCTCACGCTGCCTGCTGTAGGTGCCCGACACAAATGCGATGCAGGCAAAGATTACAGTGGTAAGGGTGAGGATGTAGAAGGTTAGCCGCGCGGAGAAAGAACTGAAAATCTGTCTCACTGCCGTATGTCAAATAGTTTGAAGAATCCGGTTATCTTGAACACGTTGCTGATTTCGTCGTTGATGTTCTCAATAACCATCTTGCCGCCTTTGGCCTCTACGGCCTTGCGCAGCGACAGGAACAGGCGCAGTCCGCTACTGCTGATATATTCCAACTTGGAGCAGTCAATCACAATTTCCTTGTCGGCATTGTCCTTCAGCGGCTGCAGTTCCTTTTCGCAGGCAGCAGCGCTAACAGTGTCGAGACGGCCGTCCATGACGGTGCGGATGATGTTTCCTTCGTTGTTGATTTCGATTTTCATAATTCTATCTTGTAATATTTTTTCGTTTTTATACTAATTTGTCTTATAGTGGGAACACCATTGTCACTATAAAGATATTGGCAATGAGTATCACAATGTTCATCACAAGGCCGATTCGCGTGAAGTCGGTAAACTTGTAGCCGCCTTCTCCGTAGACCATCATATGCGTCGGCGACCCGATTGGCGTTGCAAAACTCGACGAAACGGCTATCATCAGCGCGATGCAGAACGTCACGGCGTTTGCATGCAGCGAGACGGCTGTCTGGTAGGCAATGGGGAAGAACATTGCTGCGGCTGCGGTGTTGCTGATAAATTCAGTGACAAACGTAGCCACAAGGCAGATGCTCGTCAGCGCAATCACAGGGTTGGTGCCGCACACTTGGAGTATGCCGTTGGCAAGTGCCTGTGCTATGCCGGTCTTGTCGATGGCGGTGCCGATACATACGGAACCGGCAAAAATCATCAACACGTCCCAACTGATGGAGTCCCATGCCTGTCGTGTGGTGCAACAGCGGGTCACAATCATTGCAAAGGCTGCAAGAAAGCAACTTTGCAACAAAGTTACGACATTAAATGTAGACAACAATATCATTGCAATCATAATTGCAGACGATATTATGGTTTTTTTGCCAATATGGGGTATGTCTTCGGAGTCAAAGAAGCGGAGGTCTTTCTCAACGGCTTGCTTGAAGGTGTCACCTTGGGTGTTTGGACACTCGAGCAGCAGGGTGTCGCCAAATTCCAGTTTTACGGAGCGTGGATTGGCATTGATGCGCTCGCCTTCGCGCACGATGGCTACGAGTACGGTGTTGTTGCGCTCCTCAAAGTCTATCTCTTCCATCGCCTTGTCTATGAGTGCGCCGCCGTGTTTCACTGTGGCGGTGTAGAGTTGGCGGTTGCGCTCCTCATCGTCGAGCGTAAACACGTGCTGCGTTGCCGCTGTGAAGCCGTGGGTCTTGCGCAGGTCGAGAATGCTGTCAATCTGTCCAGCAAAGACGAGGCGGTCGCCACCCATGATTAATTCGTCGGCGGGCACAGGGCTAATCACTTCCTTGTCGAAGCGCACAATCTCGATGAGTCGGCCGCCGGCAAAGTCCTTCACCTCGGCTTCGGCAACGGTCTGACCAACATATTTGCAGTCGGTCGGCACAAGAAATTCTACGGTGTATTCGCTCGTTGCGCCAAGGGTTTCGCCTGGCGATTTCCTTACGGGCAGTAACTTGTGCATGGTCAACATCACGCCGATGCCCACCACGAGGCAGAACAATCCGGGGATGGTGGTGCTGAAGATGTTGAGCGTGATCGACGGGTCTTCTTCGGTCAGAAGGCCGGAGATGATAAGGTTAGGCGGTGTGCCGATGAGGGTACAGATGCCGCCGAGGCACGATGCGTAACTGAGCGGTATGAGGAGTTTCGACGGGGCTATGTTGAGTTTTTTCGCCCAAATCTTGACCACTTTGATAAACAGGGCAACGACGGTGGTGTTGCTGAGCACCGAACTGAGTGCTGCCACAGGGACCATCAAGCGTATGAGTGCCTTGGAATATGTCTTCGGGGTGCCGAGCAACTGCTTCACCATCCAGTGGATAACGCCGCTGTGGACGAGTCCGGCTATGATTATAAACAGCACGCCGACCATCACCACGGAACTCGAACTGAATCCCGCCAGCGCTTCGTCTGCGTCAAGAATGCCGAAGATGTAGAAGAATGCCATTATGCCGACAAACGCAAACTCGGCAGGCACTTTAGTGAACATCATCAAGCAGAAAAGGGTTACAATCAAGGCCAACGTAAGCCATGCGTTTAATCCTAATCCAAGGAGTACAATACTACACATACGTCGTGTTTTTTTATTGGTTTTAATAGTGTTAGAGTATTTGTAAAATCTATCCGATTTTGCATTGCAAATGTAGCATAAACTTTAGTCTGCAACAAGCAAAATAATAAGTTTATGATTAGAATCCGAAGGACAAGGTTACGTTAAACTGACGGCCTGTCAGATAGTTCGGCACGGCATACTGCAGATTGTTGACATCGGTGACCCAATAGCAACTGCTCACGTTGGAGATGCCCAAGAGGTTGAACACGTCCAAGCCGATGCTGATGTTCTTGAAATTGCGCCAGAAGTTGTACGGGCGCACGCCCTCGGTAGGCGCGCCGACAAGTTGGTACTGGAAGCCGATGTCCACGCGCTTGTAGGCAGGGATTCTCAGCCATGCCACGTCGCGGGTAACCTGCGGTGGGGTCATTGGGAAGCCGTCGGAGAAGATGCCGCGGAGGCTGAACTTGAGTTTCGGGAACTTCGGGAAATAGTCGGTGAAAAACAGTCCTACGCTGTAGCGCTGGTCGGTTGGTCGCGGCACCTTAACACCGTTGAGCGTTTCCTGGGTCTTCATCAGCGAGAAACTGATCCAGGAGTCGGTGCCGGGCACAAACTGTCCGAAGAGTTTGAAGTCGATGCCGGTGATGAAGCCTTTCGATGAGTTCGTGCCGGTATACACGAGTTTGAGGTTGTCGAGTTCGTAGGGTATCAGGTTCGACAGGTTTTTGTAGTAGGCTTCGGCGGTCAACTTGAACGGGCGGTCC
>CAVAOU010000120.1:0-5783 GCA_963590085.1 Senegalimassilia sp.
ATAGAATTTTATGTGAACATTATGTTGTTGAGAGCCTTATACTCCTGCCCGGCTTAGGAATTATATGATGATGGAGGATAATCCGCAAAGGCTGACATTATTTCCAGGCCCATATGCCCTTAAAATGATAGCCGAGGAAATAACATTCATAAGAGTACAAGGTGTCAAAGTAGTCCTCATACGAAGGTTTCCATATATATTGACTACTGCTCGTGTCTAATTCACCAATCATGTCTTTTTGTCTTTCGTGCAAATACAAATCTATATATGGACTACTATAGTTTATACCATCAAAAATACCATTTTCAGAATTTGCTTCTCCACGTACATCGGTAAGTGCTCTCAGTATCACTTTTCCTAGAGCTTTGCATCCGTAAAAAGCTTTCTCATCTATGGTTGTAACCTTTGGTGCATTTACTGTTTTCATTTTCTTGCAGTTGGCTAAAGCGCTTTTCCCTAATTTAGTCACGTCGGGTAGATAAATAGACTTTAACGCAGATATCTCACTCAAACCATCAGCAGGAATTTCGGTACATCCTAACAATGAAAGAGAGATGCTGCCATCGGCACAACCCTTCAAGGCCTCACGAATAGCATTAAAGATGTCTGTCCCGGCATCAGAGTCAAGAATGAGATTAATTTCAGTTCTGCCGGCGTTCAGTTTCTTTTTGATTTCATTTTGAATATTCTCAGCGCTCATGCCAACTATAGATACAAAAGTTGCATCGAGCGCATAACTCCTGCCGTCAGTGGTTTCTGTGGTGAACTCGTGGGATGCTATGGCAGATCCGTCGTACTTCACGGTTACCCTGCCGCTATCGGTAAACTTGCCGTACAGATAGGCATTGCCATTTGCATCAGAAGTAAGGGAATATGTGGAGTTTCCCGTGCTTGTTTGCCCTGAGGGTCGAAAAGACGCAGTTTCAACCGTTATGGTTGTATTGGGGATTGTGGCAATGCGCAGACGAGAGTAGGTGCGTGTAGCGAATTTGAATGGAATTTTAACAACATCCTTGTTATCCCCAGTAAGCGAACAGTTCACTTTTATATATTCATCCTTTCCGGTATCATTGGGGTTTGTCAGTTCTACATTGCCATTCTTCCATGTGTAACCCGGAGCATAGAATGCAGTTATGCTTGGGTTTTCACCTTCTTTGTATTGCAATGTCTGACTGTCGCTTATATCCCATCCCGAAGAGGTTTTCACAAGGGTGTAATATTGCCCGGTATAAGTTGAGTTAGTCAACTGTATAAGCAGTTCATCCCCGTCTTCCCATGAAGTCTTGCCTTTGTCGGGTGTGCCGATGGTGCGGGTCTGTGAATCTTCGAAAGCCGGGAAATCGCCTACGATAAACTTGAGATTGCTGCTGCCTGTCGTGGCAGTAGTGTCTTCAATGTCGTTTGCGCATGATGCCACTGCCAAAGCGGTGGCAGCCAATATGATGTATCGATATATCTTCTCCATATTCAAGTCCTCCAATTAGTTGAGATCATCTTCTTTTGTCCAACCGCTCAAGGCTTCGACATTGGTTTGGGTCAGTTCCACTTTGTTCTTACCTACCTTAACGGTGTAGTCGTAGCGATAGCCCTCTTTGAATTCCGTGCTCGACTTCATATTTACTTTAAAGTTTTTGCTGTTGTCCGACGTTAATTTCAAGAAGGCATCACCCGCCGCGTAAGTGCCGGGAACGACGATTGCCGAGAACTGATTGGTGTCGTGCTTATAAGCAGTTACCCAATAGGTGGTAGTGGTTGTGGGTTTGATCATAACAAGTCGGTCTTTGCTGATAATGAAAGACACATCCAAATTTTTAGAGCATACCATTAGGTCGCAGATGTCCATATCCGGATAATCGGCTGTGCCAACTTCGTAGGTTACCGTAACCAACGACATACGATGCTTCATTGGGATGTCTACCTGTGATTTCTGCTCACCGTACCAACCTCCATTTATTAAGTCGGCGGTCTTTAGTTTCTCAAGCGACGATTGGTCGGTAGGCAATTCATACGATTCAAAACTATAGGTAGATGGATGGACTGCCACTATTGCATGATCCTTTCCCTGTGATAACCAACGGAAACTGCTGTTTCGGGTCCACTTGTTCATTTCGCCATTAAATGAAAGAATAGCGGTTGTTGGGGTATAGCCATTACAAGATACGCGTACTTTTATTTCATCGTTATCCTCCCAACTGTCACCCGTGCCCAATGTATTGACGCGCGTTTGTACGCCTCCAACAGAGAAGGTGGCATTGATGTCCTGCCCCGTCGGCGTTGGAGCCGCGTCCTCGTCTTGCGTACATGCGGCAGTGCCTATTGCCATAATGGCGATGGCCGCTGCATAGGAAAAGTATTTTATAATTTTCATAAGCACAGAGTCTTGTGTGTACTATTAATTCAATTGTGCCTCTAAGGTACTGGAGCCGCCTGTTTCCCAAGCAGCGATGCTGGCATTTGAAATATAAATGCTTGTGTTTTGTACCTTGATGGTATATGTGTACATATATCCAGCGTTGAACGTCTGAGTCAATGTTGCCGAGTATGTGTTGACTACATTGAATTCATTCTCAATGCCGATTGATACTGTCAGCGGATCACTTGCAGGACGACTTTGTGGCAACATGATAACCTCGAAACTCCGTTGGCCGGCATCGGCAGAGAGAGGAATGTTGTTGAACGTGCGTTCGTATTGGCGTTTGCTGCCAACTGCTGTAGTTGCACCCGTTACGGTGTTGAATGTTGCGGCAGTATAGATATTATCCAATGTTACAGACTTGATAATATTATTGCTTGTATCTATAATAGTGCTGGTCGGTTCGATAATGAATTTAACCAAACTCATGCAATGCTTGAAGCGATGGTCAGTGCCGTTGAAATCCACGTTGGGCGACGCCTTGCTTGCAGTGGCGCCAGAGGCATACAGGACATCGGCTGTGCAGGGCGATCCTGCCGTTACCTCGGCCATCGACCAGTTCAACAAGCCGCCTGACAGAGTCTCGCTGTAGGGATAGTATGCGCTGAAAGTAACCTCCTTGGTGTCTCGGAAGTAGATGGTGTTGTTGTTGTCGGCTGCTGAAAAATTGCCGATTGCATCTGAGGCAACATATTTTTTGTTGTCAGCGCTGGTAACACCAGTCGATGTGGCATAAACGCCGATGGCGTCGCCCGCGGTCCATTGGTTTGTGTCGGCAGTGCCGCGCGTTTGGTTGCCGGCAATGTCAGCCTTTATGGTAGCGGCTACAGGATCTTTGTTTGCCAAACTTTCGTCGTCGTTGGCGCAGGATGCAAGCAGCAGGGCTGCAGTGGCTATGTATAGTAATCTATAAGTCTTCATATCGTTTGAAATTTTGATGGTTGTTATTTTGCAATATGCTCAGTGGCGTCGGTAATCTCGTTCCATGGAGTGATAGTGCCTAAAATCTTCACTTCTGTTCGGCTCAGTTTCACCACGGTGTAGTGATATTTGCTGCCGCCGTCAAGGCTTGTAGGCATAGTCCATACGAAAGGAGCGTCGTGGCCGTTGTTGAGGTCGAACTCAAGCACTCTGTCGGCTTCCGTGGTAGGGAGCAGGATAGCCTCGTAGCACTTGCCTTTCGTGACGGGATGCATCGTTATGTCGGCAGGATTGCCAGCATCGGAGATTGTACCGTTGGCAAGGTTGTAGTTGGCTGTAGTGTTTTGATCCTTTACTTTGATTGTTAACATCTCCAGATCTTCCTGAGAGAGGCCGTCGCCTGGCTGAATGTCGAGGATGAGGTTACTCAACTGGTGGTTGAACTTCAGTGTGACCTGTGGCACGGTCTTGTTGCAGCCCGTGGTCTTGGCATACATGAAGTCGATGGCTTCCTGGCTGGTCTGGTCGACTACGTTGAGCGCCACCTTATAGTCGTTGTCTGTGGCATGCGGATAGTAAGCGTAGAAATCCACATTGCCGTCGATAGGGAAGTAGATGGTCTTGCCGCCGCTGACTGGAGAGAAGGCGTTGCCGCCGTTTGTCTGGTAAGCCACGTTGGCTACGCTCTCGCTGATGGTCTGGTCAGCAAGACCTTCGCCTGCTGTGGTCATATAGATGCCGATCTTGTCGCCGGAAGTCCAGGACTCGTTGACGGCACGGGTGTTGACGTTGATGCCGCCATTAAACTGCACTGCAACTTTTTCGCTTTGGGGCGACGGTGTGTTGTTGTCGTTGCAAGAAATCATTGCGCTGGCCATGACGGCAAGGGCAATAAGCGTAGTTGTGTGGTTCATATCTTTAAATTTTTTGATTATTATTTTATTTCTACTTCGTTGGTACGGTCTGTCCAATTGTTGATGGTGGCGTCAAGATTCATCTGAGGCTGCATCTCATTGTAGTTGAGCCGCAATTCATATTTTCCTCCCACCTTCATCGCTGGGGCGGTGATGTCAAACTCCTGGACTATCCCCGCCGTGCTTTTGAGGTTGAGGTAGATGTGCGACGATGAGTTGCCCTGAATCGTTGGCATCAGGCGGATGATGTCCGACTTCAGCGTAGCGTCAGTGGCTTTGAGCGTTGGGAGCGCAGTTTCAACAGCCACAGGGCTCGGCAAGCCGAAAGCCCCGTCGCTGTTTTGCTGCGTGGCAAACACGCACAGGGATGCGTCCGTCACCGAACCGTTCATCTCCATGCCGTTTGGCGCATTTTCAATTATTATGGTAAGTTCTGAAAGTGTGTTCTTGATAGGGTTTTCCACCACATAGTAGCCCGCTTCGTCGGTAATCTTCGCGTCGGTTACGCCGAAATAGGCATTGTGGGTTACGCCGACGTGGTTGGTCAGTCCAATCTGGATGTTGTTCCAGTCTGCCAATGCCCGTGTTGCGTCTCCGATGACAAACGGGTCCGTGAGGTTGACAGCCGACAGGATATGGTAGTTGCCTTTGGGAAGTTTGAAACGCTGGCTTGCCATCTCCGAAGCGCTGCTGTATTGCTTCTCTGTGACCAGAGAACCGTTGTCGGCATTGAATATCCACAATTTCACGTCGGCCACGTTCGTGCCCTGGTCGGCTTCGTCTTGCCATGTGAGGCGTACTGACAAGCCGTTGTCTTCCTTGCCTTCATGGACATTGTGGTCGCAACTTGCGAGGATGAATGGGAAGCATAACAGCACCCATAACCGAATGTTGAATTTCATTATTGTTTTCATTGTCTTCTTGTTTTATGGGTTACTTGTTGTCGGTGTTTTCAGTTGTTTCCGCGCGACGTGCATCTGCTGCCGACGGCTCATTGTAGTCGCTGCCGCAGCCTGTGGCTGTGATGCGGCTCTCGTCGATGCCGTTGCCCACGAGCCATGTCTTGACGGCGTTGGCGCGCCGCTGCGAAATCCGCTTGTTCACGGAATCGCTACCCATCGTGTCGCACCATCCGGATACTGTTACTTTCGCATTCGGATGCTCGTTCAGCATGTCGAGAATTTCGTGGAGTTTGGATTCTTCCATCTTGCTGATGCGTGTGCTGTTGAAGGCGAAATAGATTGTCGGGAATTCCAATTTTACAGGTTCTTCCACTTGTGGTTGGACGATTTCCGTTTCCACCTTGTTTGCTTGTTCTTCCTTCACAGCCTCTTCCTTAGGCGCAGGTTCTTCCTGCGGAATGTAGGTCGGGGTAGGTGCAGATTCGCTCTTTTTCTTCTTGGAGAGGCAGAAGCCAACGCGGATGCCGCTCTCCCAAACGAAGTTGTTCTTGTGCAGATATTCGGGTATCTTGTCCATGCGGCTGCCGGTGAGGTTGGTGAGTCCGGAATAGATGCCCAGACTGAGCCATGAGT
>CAVAOU010000121.1:0-5764 GCA_963590085.1 Senegalimassilia sp.
AAATGGCTGCTCATCATCGTCATGGGCATACTACTCATCATCAACCGCACGCCGCTCGTGGTGAAGTTCATCCACTTCCAGCACAAACCTCACAGCAAGAAGGAGGATGCCGACGATAAGGATTTTTAAAAGTTTCGAAACGAAATTAGGGTTGCCGTTGTAAGGAAAAACCGAAATAATGGAGTAACTTTGCGGTGCAAAAAGAAATATACAAATTCTAAATATCAAAAAGATGAGAAAAAACATTGTAGCAGGTAACTGGAAAATGAACACCACTCTTCAAGAAGGTGTTAAACTCGCAACTGAAGTAAACGACGCACTCAAAGGTCGCACACCTAACTGCGACGTAATCATCTGCGTGCCTTTCACTCACTTGGCTTCTGTAAAGGCTGTGATCGACGACAGCAAACTCGGCCTCGGCGCTGAAAACTGCGCAGACAAAGCTAAAGGTGCCTACACAGGTGAAGTTAGCGGCGCTATGGTTGCTTCAACAGGCGCAAAATACGTGATCCTCGGTCACTCTGAGCGTCGTCAATACTACGGCGAGACTTCTGAGACATTGAAGGAAAAAGTTGCCTTGGCTTTTGAAAACGGCTTGACTCCTATCTTCTGCATCGGTGAGGTACTCGAAGAGAGAGAGAACGGCACATACTTCGACGTTGTAAAGAAACAGGTTGAGGACGCATTGTTCCACCTTTCTGCCGACGACTTCAAGAAATTGATTCTCGCTTACGAGCCAGTATGGGCTATCGGTACAGGCAAGACTGCAACTGCTGACCAGGCTGAAGAGATCCACGCATTCATCCGCAAGACTATCGCCGACAAATACGGCAAGGAAGTGGCTGAAGAAATCTCTATCCTCTACGGTGGTAGCTGCAAGCCTTCAAACGCAAAAGAAATCTTCTCTAAGGTCAATGTAGACGGCGGTCTTATCGGCGGCGCTGCATTGAAGGCTGAAGACTTCATGGGCATTGTTGACGCATTTTAATCAGCGAAGATAATTTCCACAACACATTGGACTGCAAATGTGGTGAAAAATCACTACATTTGCAGTCTATTTATTTTATTGGACAAATGGACATTCGACACATAGCACCGCTCATCGCCGCAGCCTTCATCGCCACTGCGATGATACCGGCATCGGCAAGCCCCGAGCACCACAAAGTGCGCTCCATTGCCGACTCCATCCGCGTGAAATCCGCCGGCCGCGTAACCATCAACTGCAGCGACGAGGTGGAGGCCCTCGCCGTGGTCGACACCACCACCGTTGGCCGCCAGCCGCTGGCAACCGAAACGACATCTTCGGGCACGACGAGTCAGCGCAAACAGGCAGTGCACCGCGCAGGCTACCGTGTGCAGGTCTACTCCGACAACGACCAACGCGTGGCGAAGTCGAAAGCACAAGGCATAGCGTCGAAAATCAAGGTCCAGTTTCCGCACTACGGTCTCTACCTCGCCTACAAAGCCCCCTATTGGCGCTTGCGCGTGGGCGACTTCACCACCCAAGAAGCAGCACGCACGGCGATGAATGCGCTCAAGAGCAAATTCCCGTCGTTGGCAGGCGACATGAGAGTAGTTAGAGACAGAGTCAAAGTTTACGAATAACGAAGCATTTTTGAATGGACAAGACTAAAGAACTTGACGGATTAGAATTTGACAAGATCAACAAAATAGCAGAGCACTACAAAGCCATCCTCGAACTCCTCGGCGAAGACACCGGACGCGAAGGTCTGGTGAAGACACCTATGCGCGCCGCCAAGGCGATGGCATTCCTCTCTTCCGGCTACCGCAAGGATCCGGAACAAATCGTGAAGTCGGCAATCTTTGCCCATGAGGGCTCACGCATCGTTATTGTCAAGGACATCGAGTTCTATTCGCTCTGCGAGCACCATATTCTCCCCTTCTTCGGCAAGGTGAGCATCGGCTACATCCCCGACGGCAAAATCGTGGGTCTCAGCAAGATTGCGCGCGCCGTCGACGTTTTCGCCCGTCGGCTCCAGGTGCAGGAACGCATGACCCGCCAAATCTGTGAACTCCTCACCAAGACGCTATCAGCCAAAGGCGTAATCGTATTTTCTGAAGCCTCCCACATGTGCATGCGTATGCGCGGAGTGCAGAAAGAAGAGTCGGAAACACAGGCAATTGAGTATTCCGGACTGTTTGAGCAGATTGAATACCGACAGGAATTCTTCAACATGCTCGGCAAATAGACGGACAAAAAAATATCCGCCAACAAATGCCATACGTTTCGGAAAATTTGCGTAAGTTTGTCATATCGAATATCAATAAATAAAACATAACATACAAATGGAAGTAATAGGCAAAATCATCGTTGTCCTACCGCCACAAAGTGGCACATCGGCAGCAGGCAACGCGTGGAAAAAACAAGAATACGTGCTCGAAACAGAAGAGACCTACCCAAAGAAGGTGCACTTCGACTTCTTCGGCGAGCGCGCTGACCAGTTCGCTTGGATCAAGATTGGCGACCGCATCCGCTTGAGTTTCGACATCGAAAGCCGCGAATACAACGGCCGTTGGTACACCAACATCCGCGGATGGAAAGCCGACAAGGTTGACGATGCAGCAGCCGCTGCCCCAGCTGCTCCAGCAGCACAGGCAGATCCATTCGCTGCAGCCGCTCCAGCAGCACAGGCAGCACCGATGCCCGACTTCACACAAAGTTCAGGCACCGACGACCTCCCATTCTAATCAGGTCAGCCACCAAATAACAACGACGGCGAAGGTTCTCCTCCGCCGTCGTTGTTATTTTCTCCGTCAGTCGTTGGCGAAGAGGTCACGGAAAATCATGTCGGAGAGCATTACGCCATGGCGCGTGAGGCGCAGCACCGCCCCAGAGAGCGACAGACTTCCGTCAGCCACATACCGCCTGGCAATGCCCTCGGCATACCGCCGGCGCCCGATGCCAAAACGGCGCTCAAGGTCATCGAGGTCCATCCCCTCACTCGTGCGCAGGCGCGTCATCACCCACTCGTCGTAGAGTTCCGATGCTGTTTCCTCTTCCTCCTCAAAAGCCTTTCCGTCGCGCTCCACAAGACCGATGTAACTGCGCAGGTTCGACGGGTTGAAGCGTCGCACCGCACCGTCGAAACTATGGGCTGCAGCGCCAAGACCGAGATAAGGAGTGAAATTCCAATAGGCCGAATTGTGGCGCGAGCGCCATCCTGGCTTAGCAAAATTCGAGATTTCGTAGTGCTCATAGCCCGCTGCGGCAAGCGTCTCCGCCAGGCAGTCGAAGAACGCCACCGACAAGTCCTCGTCAACCTCCTTAAAGTCGCCGCGGTCGCGCATTCGGGTGAGTTGGGTGCCCTCCTCATACATCAGGCTGTAGGCCGACAAGTGCGGCAATCCGAGCGCCACAGCCTCGCGGAGCGACCGCATCCACGACTCGACAGTCTGCCCCGGGATACCGTAAATCAGGTCGATACTTATATTGTCAATGCCGCCCGTCTGCAGAAGGTCAACGGCATGGTGAGCCTGCCGGGCGTCATGCCGGCGGCGGAGAAACTGCAACTCCTCGTCGCAGAAACTCTGCACCCCCATGCTCACACGGTTGATGCCCGCGTCCTTTACACCAGCGACAAAGTCGGCAGTGACATCGTCGGGATTAGCCTCGATGGTCACCTCCGCCCCGTCGGCAAGACTGACCATGCCAACGATGCGACGGATTTCGTCGACCGACAACAGCGACGGCGTGCCGCCTCCTATATATAATGTGTTGACTTCCGCCCCGCGGAGTTCAGGCAACCGCACGGCATATTCGCGAGCGAGCGCATCGACATAGGGACGGCGCTTGTCGGGAGTCATTGCCACCGAGAAAAAGTCACAATAGATACATTTCTTCGAGCAAAAAGGTATATGAATGTAAATTCCAGCCATTATTTTCTTAAAAAATATAATTTTTCGGTCAGAAACAGAAAAACATGTTGTCAAACATACAATAAATTCTTTGAATTTCCATATATCAGCGCTAAATTGCGTATCGATTTAACAAACACCATTATTAACTTCATTTATTCTCTAATACATGAAAGTTTACGAAACTAATGAAATCAAAAACATTGCCCTCATAGGCAGTAAGGGATCAGGTAAAACCACACTCGCTGAAGCCATGCTCTTCGAGTGTGGAGTTATAAAACGCAGAGGCACCATCGATGCCGGAAACACTGTATGCGACTATTTCCCAGTAGAAAAAGAATATGGCTACAGTGTCTTCTCAACTGTATGCTACGCAGAGTTTCTCAACAAGAAACTCAACGTAATTGACTGCCCGGGTGGCGACGACTTTGTCGGCAACGCCATCACAGCGCTCAACGTAACCGACACGGGCGTATTGCTCATCGATGCCCAATACGGCGTTGAAGTCGGAACCCAAAACATTTTCCGCACCACGGAAAAAATCAAGAAACCGGTTATTTTCGCAGTCAACCAACTTGACGGCGACAAGGTTGATTTCGACAACGTAATCAGCCAAATGAAAGAAGTGTTCGGCAACAAGGTGGTGCTCGTGCAGTACCCAATCAACCCAGGCGCAGGCTTCAACGCCATGATCGACGTGCTATTGATGAAGATGTACACTTGGGGACCTGAAGGAGGTGTGCCAACAATCACCGACATCCCTGCCGAAGAACTTGACAAGGCAAAAGAACTCAACAAAGTGCTCATCGAGGCAGCAGCCGAAAACGACGAGTCCCTGATGGAGAAATTCTTCGACCAGGGCAGCCTCACAGAAGACGAGATGCGCGAAGGCATCCGCAAAGGCTTGGTAGCCCGCGACATTCTGCCAGTGTTCTGCGTGAGCGCATTGAAGGATATGGGCGTGCGCCGCATGATGGAATTCCTCGGCAACGTGGTTCCGTTTGTCAGCGACATGCCAAAGCCAGTCGACAACAAAGGTGAAGAAATCGCAGCCGATTCCTCAGCCGAAACAAGTTTGTTCGTGTTCAAGACGTCTGTAGAGCCGCACATCGGCGAAGTGTCGTACTTCAAGGTGATGTCGGGCAAAATCAAAGCAGGCGACGACGTGACAAACATGCGCACAGGCAACAAAGAAAGAATCGCTCAGATATATTGCGTATGCGGACAGATACGCACCAACGTAGACCAACTTTGCGCAGGCGATATCGGCGCAACGGTGAAGATGAAGGACGTGAGCACCGGCGACACACTCAACGCCAAGGGTTGCGAATACGTGTTTGACTTCATCAAATATCCTGCACCTAAATTCCAGCGCGCCATCAAGCCGGTCAACGAGCCTGAGGCCGAGAAACTCAACGAGGCGCTCAACCGCATGCACCTCGAGGATCCTACTTGGATTGTAGAGCAGTCGAAGGAATTGAAGCAGACCATCGTTTCCGGTCAGGGAGAGTTCCACTTGCGCACTCTGAAATGGAGATTGGAAAACAACGACAAGATTGCCGTGAACTTCTTCGAGCCACGCATCCCTTACCGCGAGACAATCACCAAGGCAGCCCGCGCCGACTACCGCCACAAGAAGCAATCGGGCGGCGCCGGACAGTTTGGCGAAGTTCACCTAATCATTGAGCCTTACACCGAAGGCATGCCTGAACCTGACACCTACCGCTTCGGCGGACAGGAGTTCCGCATGAACGTGCGCGACAAACAGGAAATTCCTTTGGAATGGGGCGGCAAACTCGTGGTCTACAACTGTATCGTGGGTGGCGCCATCGACGCCCGCTTCATCCCTGCCATCGTGAAGGGATTGATGGACCGCATGGAGCAAGGC
>CAVAOU010000122.1:0-5749 GCA_963590085.1 Senegalimassilia sp.
TGTCTGGTCGGTTACTTGTGTGGTTTCGACTGATGAAACGGTCATAGGAGCAGGCTCGTACTCGCTGACAGTGGCTTCGAAGCCCGTGCCGCGGTAGTAGTCGCCGGTCACTGATTTCAGCCAAACGGTGAGAGAGCCGTCGGCGGCTGAAGAGCGGAGGATTACAGGCTGATTGTTGTAGACCTGCGCGTTGAGGTTGTCGGCGTCAACGCTTGAGCCGTTGTACACCTTTAACTTGTCGTTAGAGGAATCGCTTCCATAGGTCGATTCGTAGAGACCAACCTTGGTGAAGTTGATTTGTACCACTTTGCCGGCGGTTGTAGGCTTGAACGTAACGGAACCCTCGAATTTTGAGGAAATCTTGTTGTCCTTGCCGCCGTCGTCGTAGAACTGGAAGCCTGCGGGACCTACACTATAGGTTCCGGCAGTAGTCATCAGGAGTTCGTTGCCCACGGTGATGGTGGTGCCAGTGATGGCTTCGGCGAGTTTTTCCTCGTCGGCCACTTTCACCGATGTGCATTCGGCGTTGATTTCAGCGCCGAGAGTAGCGCTCGGAGCGATTTCGCCCACAAGCCAGAAATAGTTGTTGCCGTTGGCAAGCGCCTGCGAGCCGACAGCAGTTACTGTAGTGCCCGATGTTGTAGGCACGCCGAAGAGCGAAGCCTTCGACATGTCGAACGATGCAACTTCTTTGGTACTGTAGATTTGCAGGTTTGACAGCATCGAAGCGTCGGCTGTGTTTGCAAGACTGAACGCCAACTGAGTGATGTTAATTGGGTTGCTTGCGCCTGTGGTCTGGACATTGATGCCCATCAGGGCTTGCTTGCCAGCGCCGAGAGTCGCAGTGGTTTTGCCGAGGGCGGCCTCAGTGGTAGTGCTGTAGGCCATGTCGGCATTGGAGACGAGTTCTACGTCAAAGCCGTACTTTACAGCGTCGTCAGTGTTGTAGTAACCCACTGTGAGAGAGCCGTCGGAGGCCGTCGACTCAAACACCTTGTTCAAGGCAACCGTGCCCATGTCGCCCGAAGGCAACGAGTAGCCACTGATTGTCGTTGCGCCATTGTACACCTTCAGTTCGGAACTGCTTCCGAAGCCAGAATACACGGTACAAGTGACGCGAATTACGTAACCGTCAGCTGGAACGAGGTGTACAGAGACAGGATAGTCCATCTCGTCCTCACCCCAATAACCGCCATAGGTCAGCGTAGATTTCTCTGTTACGATTACATCGGGGTGCCTGTTCGAATTGTAGGAATAAGGCATCGTGATCGTTGCCGACCATGCCGCATTCGTTCCAATCAGAAGAAGCGCCAACGTAACCAACAGGGTTGAAATACGTTTCATAAGCATTCGTGTGATTAAATAAGTTAATTAATAAAAATAGTTTCTTTCTCGCTGTGAAAGAAAGGTCACGAATGCCTGCAATATGGGCTGTGAGGGGGATGGTATACGAAAAGAACGGGCGCAATGAGTGCTTTTGTGCGTCAGTCTTTGTGCGTTGCCCTAACTCCCGAAGGCACCGATACTTTCTTTCTTGAAACAGGCAGGTCTTCTGACTTATCTCTCCCCTCAGACGGCCTTCCCGTGAGGCATGGTCCCTCACAGTGGCATGATGTCTGGGTTCGGCGAGAATCACAGCAGCGGGTACTGTCGCCGATTTACACGGCATTCCCTTTTAATCACGCTCCGCAGAGCGCAAACCGATTTCATCACGGCAAAATTACTATAATTTTTTGAAT
This sequence comes from Senegalimassilia sp., assembly GCA_963590085.1. Lineage (GTDB taxonomy): Bacteria > Bacteroidota > Bacteroidia > Bacteroidales > Muribaculaceae > Limisoma. Next base: position 1,740 of record CAVAOU010000122.1, read on the forward strand.
TACAAGTTTTTTAAGGAATTTTTTCAGTAATTCAAGCTAAAAGCCTCTTCGCCTGGAGAAATCCGCCTCCGTAGCTTTGTTTTTTGGACACATTTCCATATTTTATATATACCCCAACGGGTATAAAATGAAATAGAAACGAATAGTTTATACCATTTCGGGTATATTTTGTATATTTGCACTATCTAAAGTCTTGAACTATGGGCAACAATTTGTCGAAATATGTAAAGGAGATGCGTCGGAATTTCAATCTGACGCAGGTCGATTTGGCGGAGAAGTCGGGCGTAGGGCTGCGATTTGTGCGCGAGTTGGAGCAGGGTAAGGAAACTCTTCGCCTCGACAAGGTGAACGATGTGCTTGCGCTTTTCGGAAGCCAGGTTGGCCCAGTAAAGATGAATCGTGAAATGGAATAATCTGCAAAGTTATGAAACAGGGAAAAGTCTTTCAGCAAGACCGGTTTGCCGGCATATTGACAGAGGATGAAAACGGCTTTATGTTTGCCTACGATGCCGCCTATTTAAAGATGCCTGATGCGGTGGCGGTTAGTTTGACCTTGCCGTTGTCGGCAGCGCCATACAGAAGCGACGTGCTGTTCCCGTTTTTCGACGGTCTTATTCCAGAAGGCTGGCTATTGGCTGTTGCCGAAAATAACTGGAAAATCAATGAGCGCGACCGCATGTCGCTATTGCTTGCGTGTTGCAAGGATTGCATCGGAGCGGTGAGCGTCGTGCCGATGGAAAATGAGGCATAGGTTATGGAAAAATGTCTTTGTTGCTATAAAGAACTGAAGCCAGGTCAAAGGGATTATCATCCAGCCTGCGCCCGCAAACTGTTTGGCACGAGCCATGCGCCCGTGCTGGCCTATCGCCGTGCCGAAATCGGAGAGTTGGCAAAGGAGGTGGTACGTAGTCAAACTGCGGTTACTGGAGTCCAAGCCAAGTTGTCGTTGAGCGTAGATCCCGGAGGAAGAAACGAGCCGCGGCGGTTTACCATTGTCGGTCTGTGGGGACGTTATATCCTGAAACCACAGTCGGAGCATTTCTTCAGTCTGCCTGAGATAGAGGACTTGACTATGCGAATGGCGGAGGCTGCCAAGATAGCGGTTGTGCCCCATGGCCTAATCCGTTTTGCCAACGGCGAACTCGCGTATATTACCCGCCGCATAGACAGGGAAGATGATGGGACAAAGATACCGATGGAGGATATGTGTCAACTGACCGAAAGACTCACCGAATACAAATATCGTGGCTCGTATGAGCAGATTGCAAAATGCATTCAGCGGCATTCATCGTTTGCCCAACTTGACCTTGTGAATTTTTGGGAGGTTGTCGTCTTTTCGTGGATTACCGGCAATGCGGATATGCATTTGAAGAATTTTTCACTATACAACAGAAATGGACTTGGGTTTGCATTGACTCCCGCCTACGATTTGCTCTCAACTGCGTTGGTTATGCCAGATGATACCGAAGAACTTGCGTTGACTCTCAACGGCAAGAAACGGAAAATCCGTCGTGGAGATTTTGAGAAGTCATTGCTGTCGTCGGGCATCTCGGAGAAGGTGATGGCAAACATGGAAAAGAAATTCAGAAAGGCCCTGCCGAAATGGATTGAACTGATTGATGCCTCGTTTTTGTCGGATGAGAAAAAACGGGAGTATAAGCGTTTGGTAATAAGGCATGCAGCGGCATTGGCATCGTTGTGATGACAATTGAGATAAAATAATTATTTATACCCTAACGGGTGTAGAACAAGATAAACGCGAATGATTTATACCATTTCGGGTATAATTGACGGCAAAAAACCGGGGGATGGTTGATGCCATCCCCCAGTTTTTGGGAACTTATGTTCAGTGAAGATTCTTGCTATTTTTTGTGGGCGAGCATGTACTGTGCAATCTGCACTGCGTTGAGTGCTGCACCCTTCTTGATTTGGTCGCCTACAATCCAGAAACTCAAGCCCTTCGGGTTGGTGAGGTCCTGACGGATGCGGCCAACATAGACAGGATCCTTGCCTGCCGTGAACAGCGGCATAGGGTACTCCTTCTCGGCAGGGTTGTCGACCACCACGAGACCCTCGGCGCTGCCGAAAGCCTTGCGAGCCTCTTCCACGCTGACGGGACGCTCCGTCTCCACCCAGATGGCCTCGCTGTGGGCGCGCATCACCGGTACACGTACGCACATTGCGCTGACGTCGAGTTTCGGTGCATGCATGATTTTCTTTGTCTCGTTGTACATCTTCATCTCTTCCTTGGTGTAGCCGTTGTCCTGGAACACGTCGATGTGAGGAATCACGTTGTAAGCCAACTGATAGGCAAATTTCTCCACCGTAGGCTCCTTGCCTGCGGCGAGGTCGGAATATTGCTTCACCAGTTCGTCCATGGCAGCCGCACCAGCGCCGCTGGCAGCCTGGTAGGTTGCCACATGCACGCGGCTGATGGGAGAGAGGTCGTTGATAGGCTTCAGCGCCACCACCATTTGGATGGTAGTACAGTTAGGGTTGGCAATGATGTTGCGCGGCGCGTTGAAAGCGTCGTCGCCGTTGACCTCAGGCACAACCAGAGGCACGTCGCTGTCCATGCGGAAAGCCGACGAGTTGTCGATCATCGTGGCGCCAAACTTGGTGATGGTCTCTGCAAACTCCTTCGAAGTGCCTGCACCCGCCGATGTGAAGGCAATGTCTACGCCCTTGAAATCGTCGTTGTGACAAAGTTCGCGCACGGTGTAGTCCTTGCCGCGGAACGCGTATTTTCGTCCGGCACTACGCTTCGACCCGAAAAGAAGAAGGTCGTCGATAGGGAAATTCTGCTCATCGAGCACTCGCAAAAACTCTTGGCCAACGGCACCGCTGGCACCAACAATCGCTATTTTCATACGTCTTATATATTAGTAGAGCGCAAATTTATAACTTTTTTATATAAGGCGGATAATAATTGTAATAGAAATTGATTAATTTTGCTATACATTATGATGGAATGGATGCGCAACATATCGGGATACTTTCCCGTGCAGGATCCCACATGGATTTTTTTCATCGTGTTGGGAATAATCCTTTTTGCGCCCATCGTCTTCGGCAAACTACGCATACCTCACATCATCGGCATGATTCTCGCCGGCGTGGTTATCGGTGAACATGGATTGAACATTGTGGTCCGCGACAGCAGTTTCCAACTGTTTGGCAACGTGGGCCTGCTCTACATCATGTTTCTTGCCGGCATGGAGATGGACATGAACGACTTCAAGCAAAACCGCGGCAAGGCCGTGGTGTTCGGTCTCCTTGGATTCGTCGTGCCAATGGCGCTCGGCTTTGTCGCCAACCAGGCTTTGCTCGGCTATGCCGTGGTGCCAGCGTTGTTGATAGCCAGCATGTATGCCAGCCACACTCTGGTGAGTTACCCGATAGTGAGCCGCTACGGCGTGGCACGTCAGCGCAGTGTTAGCGTGAGTGTGGGAGCCACCGCCGTGACCGACTGTCTTACCCTCTTCCTTCTTGCCATCCTCGGCGGCCTCTACAAAGACCCTGACAGCGGCGGCCTCGAATGGTTGTGGCTTGTGGTGAAGGTGGCAGTGCTCACCGTTGTAGTCATCGTAACCTTTCCCCGCATCGGCCGCTGGTTCTTCCGCCGCTACAGCAACTCCGTGCTGCAGTACATCTTCGTGCTTGGCATGATGTTTCTCAGTGCCGCGCTGATGAAAATCGTGGGTATGGAAGGCATCCTCGGAGCATTCCTTGCCGGACTGGTGCTCAACCGCCTTGTGCCGAGTGTGTCGACCCTGATGCACAACCTCGAGTTTGTGGGCAACGCCCTGTTTATCCCCTTCTTCCTTATAGGAGTGGGCATGATGATAAACCTCCGCGTGTTTTTCGGCGGATGGACCGCCATCGAACTCCTTGCCGTGATGGTTGTGATGGCCATCGTCACCAAATGGATTACCGCATGGCTCACGCAGAAACTCTGTCGGATGACCAAGACCGAGCGCAGCCTGATGTACGGACTGTCGACGTCGCGTGCC
>CAVAOU010000123.1:0-5745 GCA_963590085.1 Senegalimassilia sp.
ATTTAAAACGTTCTTACCCAGGGCGTTGCCCTGGGCTATGCAGTACTAAAGCTTTCAGCCTAATCATTTGTTATTGTTGTCTTTTGCCACATCATCTTATAAATACGGCGCACCTACGGCGCGCTTTCACCTCTCAATTGTAACTTTTCAATAAAATTTTTGCGAAAGTGTTGCGGGAATGAAAAACTATATATACATTTGCAGTGTACTAATAAACTAATACACTAAGATTAGAAAGATATAAATTATGGAACTTGAAATTAAAGGATTGAAATTCAACTATGGAGCGAAGAGAGCCGACATCTTCGACGACTTCTCGCTGACGCTGGAGCAGGGTCACGTCTACGGCCTGCTCGGCAAGAACGGCACCGGCAAGTCGACGCTTCTCTATCTGATGTGCGGACTTCTGCGGCCAAAGGCTGGCAGCGTGGCGATGGGCGGAACGGAGATGTCGCTCCGCAAGCCGTCGGCGCTCCAGGACGTCTTTATTGTGCCTGAGGAGTTCGACCTGCCTGCAGTAACCCTCCGTCAGTATGTGAAACTCAACGCCAGCTTCTATCCGCGGTTTTCCGACGAGACGCTCCGCTCTTGCCTCGACAACTTCGAGATGGATTCCGACCTGCGGCTCAATGAGTTGTCGATGGGTCAGAAGAAAAAGGCGTTCATGAGTTTCGCGCTTGCTACCAACACCCGCCTGCTGCTGATGGACGAGCCTACCAACGGCTTCGACATCCCGTCGAAGAGCCAGATGCGCAAGGTGATAGCCTCCACGATGGCCGACGACAAGAGCATCGTGGTGTCGACCCATCAGGTGCGCGACGTGGAGAACCTGCTCGACCATGTGCTGATGATCGACGGCGGCCGGCTTATCCTCGACAGCAGTTACGCCCGCCTCGCCGAGCGTCTGCTCTTCGCCGACCAACCAATCTCGGAGCCCACCGACGGTGCTCTCTATGTGCAGCCGTCGCTCCACGGCAACAGTGCCGTTTATGCCAACCGCCACGGCGATGAAAGCACCGTCAACCTCGAAGTGCTTTTCAACGCCATGCTCGCCAACGGCACCCTCGTGAACGAAATCTTAAGTGAAACCCCGGCAAAACAGTAAACGAAAATGAAGACAATCAACAGTTTTAGTTGCAATAGATTGTGGGCGGTGACGAAGCGCGACTTCGTCATGGACTGGAAAGCAAACCTCGCCCTCTTTATAGAACTCACGGGAGTGTTTCTCGTGGGATTGATAGTTATCATCCTGGCTAACTATGTTCCATCGTTCCATGATGTAAGATTCATCCCCACAGCCGACACCTTCTATTCGTGGTTCTCGTTTGTGGCGTTTGCCGGAATCCTTGTGCAGGCATCGCGGCTGCTTCATCCCCTTGCCCGCAAGTCGGGCAGCATAGGCATGCTGATGCTGCCGGCGAGCAATGCCGAGAAATTCGTTTCGCGCGTGCTTCTCGCCACAGTGGGCTACGGCGTCATGACGATGGTGGCGCTCGAGGTGGTTTCGCTGCTCTACTATCCGTTGGCGTGGATTTTCGATGGCGAGTACGGCTCGCTGTCGCTCTACTCCATCAAAGCCATGTTCAGCAACAAAGTGTACGCCCACGTTGAAATAAACAACAACGAGCAACTGTTCCGCGGTGCAGCCTTCTTCGCTGCCGGATGGTGGCTGTGGGTTCACTCCTCATTCTCCCTCAGCAGCGCGTTGTGGCGCCGCTTCCCATTCGTGAAGATGCTTTTCACTGGGATGGCAGTCACCTTTGTGATGGGACTCATTTTCGCATGGATATGGCATCCAGAAACGAAAGAAGATGTTGAGCAAACAATGACTACAGTGTTTATCGTAATCGGCAGCCTGATGCTGCTCTTCACCGTGGCAAACTGGGCGCTGTCCTACTGGCTCTTCACCCGCAAACAGATTGTTGACATAAAACGTCGTTAACTATGAACTTCAAGGAAAGCAGACCGATATATCTTCAGATTGCCGACCGCCTGATGGACGAGATTGCCCACGGAGTCTACGCCGAGGGCGCTCGGGTGCCGTCGGTGCGCGAATACGCAGCGATGGTGGAGGTGAACGCCAACACCGTGGTGCGCTCCTTTGACTGGCTGCAGCAGCAGAACGTGATTTTCAACCGCCGCGGCATCGGCTACTTCGTGGCCGACGGCGCCTGCTCCACGGTCAGGAACATTCATAGAAACGAGTTTGAAGCCAACGAACTCCCCGAATTGTTCCGCCGCATGGAGTTGCTCAACCTCACGCCTGCCGACCTCAGCCGGCTGTATGAAGAATACAAGAAACAGAAATTATAAAAACATCAACCAACAATGAACAAATTATTATTCACTATGATGCTCTCTGTGGCGGCATGCGGCATTGCCGTGGCCGACACCCTGAGCGGCCGCGTCACAGAAGCCGACGGAAAGCCTGTGGAGTTTGCCACGGTGGCAGCCATGCAGGGCGATGCCGACAAGGGCGGCGCGGTGACCGACAGCCTCGGCTACTACAAAATCGAATTGCCGAAAGGCTCCTACAAAGTGCACTTCTCGCTCATTGGCTACGACGCTAAGGACGAGGCGGTAAGCGTCAATGGCGCTACCACGCTCAATGCCACACTCGCCGCCAATGCCGTGGCGCTGAAAGGCGTTGAGGTGAAGGCCTCGGCCATCCGCCGCCTGCCCGACCGCTATGTGGTGAGGGTAGAGGACATGCCGAGTGCCATCGGCAAGGACGGCAAGGACCTGCTGAAAACAGCCCCGGGCGTGTGGATCGACGACAAGAAAATCTCCATCAACGGCAAGTCGGGTACTAAGGTCTACGTCAACGACCGCGAACTGCGGCTCGACCACGACCAGTTGCTCGCCTATCTGCAGTCGCTGAAGGCCGAGGACATCAGTCGCGTGGAAGTGATACCGCAGTCGGGCGCCGAGTATAGCGCCGACAACTCTGCCGGCATCATCAAGATTGTGCTCAAGCGCAACCGCGCCGACGGCGTGATGGGTAGCGTGGGCGTGTCGTCGGACAACAGCAGCACGCAAAACAACATCCAGCCAATGGCGTCGCTCAACATCAAGAACGGCAATTGGTCGTACAACCTGATGGGCAATTTCACCTACAACTTCCGCAACGAAGCCAATTCCGACAACCGCACCGACTATGCCTCAGGCCTCAGTTATCAGTCCAAGACCACTACCGACATGGGCAAGTCGCCATCGGGCAGTGGACAGGTGGGCATATTTTTCGACCCCGACTCCAAAAACTCGCTGGCGCTGGAGATGAGTTATTGGCAGGACCGTAGTCCTTCCACCACATCGACCAACTCCACCTTCGGCGACCGTACAATCACCGGCGAGTATGCGGCACGGTCGCGCTCGCTCTACTTCGACGGCACGTTCAACTATGTGCACCGCCTCGACTCCATCGGTTCGGTGATGAAGGTGATAGCCAACTTCAACCGCTCGCGCAACCGCCGCCTCACCGACAATAGCCGCCACGACGTGCTTGGCGCGCTGGCAACCGACTCGCTGTCGTGGAGCCGCGAGGGGTCGATCTACGATGTGGCGACACTCAGTTACGACTTCGACAAGACGTTCAACCAGAAATGGAACATGTCCATCGGCGCTAAATACACTCTCAACCGCATGGACAACGACGCCACCTACCTCTACCTGAAGGACGGCAGTTGGGCTACTCCCGAAGGCCGCAACTACGACGAGTTGTACAAGGAAAACATCTACGGCGTGTATGCCAAAGCGTCTGGCAAGTTCGGACGGTTTATGACCACCGTGGGCCTACGCGGCGAGTATACCGACACCCACAGTCGCGGCGGACTCGTGTCGCAGAACTATTTCGACCTGTTTCCCAACGCCAACCTCACGTGGATGATGAACGCCAACGGTTCCAACACCCTCACGCTGCAGTACTCGCGCAACATCCAGCGTCCGTCGTTCTGGTCGCTCAACCCAATACGCCATCAGTCTACCGACGTGTCCTACCAAACGGGTAACCCCAACCTGAAGCCGTCCTACGGCAACAACCTCAGCCTCACGGCAACGATGCTCTACCAGTATTCGCTCACGCTCTTCGCCAACATGAACAAGGATGGCATCATGCAGGGTACTATGGCCGACGAGACCAATCCCGACAATGTGCTGTTTACCTCGGTCAACGCCGACAACACCTACATGTACGGAGCGTCGCTCTATCTGCCTGTCCAGATAAAGGACTGGTGGTCGGTGGTGGCAAGCATGACCTACGTGGTCAACGGCGAGCGCCTTACGCCAAATGCCGACCTTGACTACCACAGTTTCTGCAACTGCTATCTCCAAAGCGGATTCCAGTTGCCGAAGGATTTCTACTTCGAAGTGTCGTATTTCGGGATGTCGCGGCTCTCGATGGGCGAGATTCGCCTCAAGCCTCAGCACTACCTCAATGCGAGCATCAAGAAGTCGTTCTGCAAGAAGCGCTGGACGGTGTCGCTCGACGCCAACAACATCCTCAGCCAGAAACTCACGTTCAAACTCGTGTCGGCTGCCGGATATGTCAACACCAACGTCTACAAGAACCCCATCTCGTTCCGCCTTTCGGTGCGCTACAACTTCAACATAGGCAAGATGTTCCAGGCGCGCAGCATCGACAAGAACACCGACGATTCGCGCCTTTCGAAGAAATCCGTCGGAAGTATGTAGAAATCGGATGATTATAGTATATTTGCGATATGAAAACAATTAAAAGACTGATATTTGCAATAGCCCTTGCCGGCACCGCCCTGGTATCGCAGGCGCAACTGTTGTGGCGCGTCAGCGGCAACGGGCTCGAGAAGCCGAGTTACGTGTTTGGCACTCACCACATGGCGCCGAAGGCTATACTCGACAGCGTGCCGCAGGTGCGCCAGGCGCTGAACGAAGTGCCGCAGGTGTGCGGCGAGGTCAACATGCTCAACATGCAACAGACCATGCGCGCCACTGCCGAAGCCATGCTCTTGCCGTCGGGCAAGTCGCTCAACGACTACCTGCCCGCCGACAAGCGCAGCGCCGTAGACAAGGTGCTGAAGAAATATGTAGGCGTGGGCGTGGACAATGGCATAGTTCAGCGCATGTGTCCCGCCGCCGTGACTAACCAGATTGTCTCGGCGATGGCTGCCAAGCAGATGGCAAAGGACGATGCCGAATTTCGCATCGACGTGTATTTCCAAACCAAGGCCGACAAGGCCGGCAAGAAAGTCCTTGCCCTGGAGACCGCCCAAGAGCAGTTGAAACTGCTCTTTTCGGCACCGCTCTACCGCCAGGGAACGATGCTGGCTTGTACGGCTGAGAACATCGACTGGCAGGCAACGCAGTTGGAGATGCTCACCGATGCCTATATGCACCGCGACCTCGCTGCCATCGAGGAGGTAGTCAACCAGGAGCAGGGCGACGACTGCGACTACACCCCCGATGAGAAGGCCGCGCTGATCACCGACCGCAACCGCGCGTGGATGGAGCAGATGCCGGCGATGATGGCTGGCAGTCCGACCCTCTTTGTGGTTGGCGTGGGGCATCTCGTGGGCAATGAAGGATTGATCAAGTTACTCACCGCGGCAGGCTACAAGGTTGAGGCTGTCGACAAAAAATAATACACACGGATATGGAAAACGTTTTGGAGGCACACGGCATCGTGAAGCGCTTTGCCGGGCACACTGCTCTCGACGGCGTGGACATCACCGTGAAGCCCGGGCGCATCTTCGGCCTGCTCGGACCTAACGG
>CAVAOU010000124.1:0-5714 GCA_963590085.1 Senegalimassilia sp.
AAACACCAAGTGTATATTGGTACAACAAGGTAGAACTCGACCCTACCCGCAAATACTCGATTTTCAATGAGTATGAAGACGACCCCGACGGCGAGCCTCTGTTTTTGATGGCATGGGCATCGGGCAACCCAGGTTACGTGATGTGCGGCGAAGCAGACAAGGCTGCCAAAAATCAATACGACGCTGACACCTACAAGGATCACATCTGGGAGTTCTTCCCTACCCTTGCAGTCTTCCCAGAAGGCACACAGACCCAAATTGACAAGGACAACGTGGCAAACTTCATGAACGGCGACAAATACGCCACACCGGACTATATCCGCCTCGTGACAAGATCCACCGGCGGCTTCGGCAAGATGGTGAAGATGCCTATCGCTGCCGGCAACATCTTCCAGGGACAGTTTGACCTCGAGCAGGCTGTGCAGCACCCACGCGAGGCTACCAAGTTTGGCGAGCCTTACCTTTACAAGCCTCAGAAACTCGAAGGCGAATACCGCTACATCTCTGGCGAAACGTTTACCGACGAGGCTGGCAACCCTGTAGCAGGCCTGGTTGACAAGTTCTCAATCTATGCGGTGTTCTTCCTCTCCAGCGAGACAACAGAATTTATCGACGGCAACGAGTTGCACAACAACTTCCAGAACCCAGCCATGGTGGCACTCGCCAACCTCGGCGACGCCCACGTGACCGGCCTCGGCGACAGCGACTGGGTTAAATTCAGCATCGACTTCGACTACTCAGCCTACAACAAGGTGATTGACAAGGCACAACTCGCCACAGGCAAATACAAAATCGGCATCGTCATTGCCTCCAGCGCCGAAGGCGACTACTTCCGCGGCGCAGTGGGCAGCACCCTCGACGTGCGCAATCTCAAAATCGTTCACGAATAATCCACTACAATGAAAAAGATAATATCAGCAATCATAGCCGTAGCGGCAATCCTCCCGGCATCAGTGTCGGCACAGATGAGCCGCACACAGAAAATCATCAACGCCGCCGTCAAGGGCTGGCAAATAGAACTCCGCGGAGGCTACAATATGGGTGGCACATCGCCAATTCCTCTGCCTGCGGAAATCCGCAAAATCAAGAGTTACAAGCCTTCTACAGGCTTCTCGGGCGAGGCCGACTTCACCCGATTCTTCGACCGCCACTGGGGTCTGCAGTTTGGCGTGAGAGTTGAGAACAAGGACATGGAGACCGACGCCGAAGTGAAGAACTACGGCATGAGGATTCTCGTTGACGGCGCTGAGGCAAGCGGCCGCTGGACTGGCGGCGTGCAGACTTCCGTACGCAACACATTCCTGTCGTTCCCAGTGGTGGGTGTCTACAAGGTGCACCCGCGCACCAACATCAAACTCGGTGTGTTCCTCTCCTACCTCATCAACGGCAAGTTTATCGGCTACGTCTACGACGGCTACCTGCGCAACGGTGACCCAACTGGCGAAAAAGCCACATTTGCCGACGGCGCAACTGCCACCTACGACTTCTCGCACGACCTCCGCCGCTTCCAGTGGGGCGCAGAGGCTGGCGTAGACTGGGAGGCTTTCAAGCACCTAAAACTCTATGCCGACCTCACATGGGGTCTCAACAGCGCATTCCCAAAGAGTTTCGACACCATCACTTTCAACATGTATCCAATTTACTTCAACGTTGGTGTTGGCTACCTTTTCTAAGCCTCGCCGACGACACATAAAAGATCTACAGAAATGAGCAAAATCATTCTTACGGGCGACCGTCCTACCGGCAAACTCCACCTGGGCCACTACGTGGGCTCTCTGCGCCGTCGCGTTGAACTCCAGAACTCTGGTGAATTCGACAAAATCTATGTGATGATTGCCGACGCACAGGCTCTCACCGACAACGCCGACAACCCAGAGAAAATCCGCCAGAACATCATCGAGGTGGCTCTCGACTACCTCTCTGTGGGCATCGACCCGGCGAAGACCACCATCTTCATCCAGTCGGCAGTGCCCGAACTCACCGAGTTAGCGTTCTACTACATGAACCTCGTCACCGTATCGCGCGTGCAGCGCAACCCTACGGTGAAGACCGAAATCAAGATGCGCAACTTCGAGACGAGCATCCCTGTGGGCTTCTTCTGCTACCCCGTGAGCCAGGCTTCCGACATCACCGCCTTCCGCGCCACCACAGTGCCTGCCGGCGAGGATCAGGAGCCTATGATTGAGTTGACCCGCGAAATCGTGGGCCGCTTCAACAACGTCTACGGCAACACGCTCGTCGAGCCGGAAATTCTGTTGCCTACCAACGCGGCATGCTTGCGTCTGCCGGGCACCGACGGCAAGGCAAAGATGAGCAAGTCGCTGGGCAACTGCATCTACCTCTCCGACACCGCCAAGGAAGTGTCGAAGAAGGTGAAGAGCATGTACACCGACCCTCTGCACCTCAACATCTCCGACCCTGGTCACCTCGAGGGCAACTGTCCGTTCATCTACCTCGACGCGTTCTGCTCCGACGAGGCGTTCAAGCGCCACTGCACCGACTTCGAGAGTCTTCAGGACCTCAAGGACCACTACTGCGCAGGCGGCGTGGGCGACGGCACAGTGAAGAAGATTCTCATCAACGTGATTGAAGAGGAACTCGCGCCAATCCGCGAGCGCCGCAAGCAGTGGGAGAAGGACATCCCGGCGGTGTTCGACATCCTCAAGCGCGGCAGCGAAGAGGCACGCGCCGTGGCAGCGCAAACGCTTGCCGACGTGCGTCACGCAATGCGCATCGACTACTTCGAAGACCCAGCCCTCATCGCAGAGCAGGCAGCCAAATACGCCAAGTAGCGGCTCCCCGCACAAAAATATCCACAAGAGCGTCCTCCCCGACGCTCTTGTTTTCCCTCTTGTTTCATTAAATCTATATTCATCAAAAATCCCTAATTATGTTTTTTTTAACATATCGCTTAAATTTTGTAAAACACATTGTTATATTGGCATTCCTCGCCTTTTCTTTCATCAACGCATCGGCAGAAGTCAATTTCAAGAAACTCATCGAGGACTATGACATCTCGGATGACGCAAAACTAATAGAGAAAAACCACCCTGAAGAATTCTGGAAAGCGGTGATTGAGGGCAACCTCACTCTTTCTGAATTCCAAAAGGACGTAAAACAAAACAAGACGCTGATGCGACGTGCCAAAAAGGAATATGACAAAATTCCATATTTCCAGCCAAAGTACGACGAACGCATCTGGGAAGAGATGCAGTATTTCTGCGACTCCCTTCTCAACCAAATGGGAATAGCCCAATTAGGACTAAACTGCTCTCTCCACATCATTTGTGACCCCGAAGAAAATGCATATACCGCCGTAACCGAAGACGGTTTTGCTATGTGCGTAACAACCGCTCTTTTCTTCAAGAAGCACGTGGCAGGCAACATCAACATCCTCAAAGCCTACATCGCCCACGAATTTGCCCACGGCGCACTGATGCACATGTTTAGAGCAAAATATGCAAAATCAAAACAAAAACGCAAGCAAAAGATTACCGGTGCCATTGCAGCTATCATGGAGGGGGCTGCTATGGCCACAGAAACATGGAGTTCTACCCAAACAGGCATCCCTGTTGACTATCAATTCCATGAACAGCAATTGGACAAAATCGAGCAGAAAATGAAGTCCGAGCCTATCTTGTTCGAATTCGACTACAGCCGCAAACAGGAATACGAAGCCGACCTCATCGGATACCGTTTCATGGAGAATCTCGGACTGGGAGAAGAGTTCATAAATGGTCTTCGCATCCTCGGCTCTCAATACGACTACCTCTACAGTGACTATTCCGACCATCCAACAATCAATTCACGCATACAGTTCCTCAAATATGTCAAGGAACACCCAGAAATAAGAAACACTTCAAACGATAAGGCTCGATTCCGCCTCTACGGCGACGATTTCGAATACGACAACACGTTCACAGGCGAATAGTGATATTTTTCATAACATTTTGTAGAAAACCGACCAATGGTGTTGCGGCATTGGCTGGGATGCACTAAATTTGCGCATTATCAACCCAACTACGATTCTTATGAAAAGACACCTTCCCGTTATTCTCGCAGCCCTGTGCGTTGCCCTGTGCCTCTCGGCTACGGACAAGCGCAACATGTACGTTTGGCAAAACGACGGCACCATCGAAGCCTTCAGCGCCGAAGCCGTCGACAGCATAAAATTCTCCGGCTCGCGCCTGTTCAGCGTCTACTATTCCGACCAATGGACCGCCACATCCAAATCCATCGGCTCGGAGTTCAACGTTTCGCTCAACGCCATCGGCAAGACGCTGAAAAACAGCATCGAGGTGGGCGTGTGCTACTCCTCGGAAACATCGACGCCAACATGCAGCAACTCGTGCATCGTTCTCGGCAGCGAAAGCAACAAGGACTACGCCTTCAGCATCGACGGCCTAACGCCCTCCACACGCTACTACTACCGCGGCTACGTGAAGTTGGTCGACGAGACATTCTACGGCGAAGTGATGTCAATCACCACTACCGTGCCTGAGCCTGTAGTGATTAACGGGCACAAGTTCATCGACCTCGGCCTACCGAGCGGCCTGCTCTGGGCGGAGACCAACGTGGGCGCAGACAACGACTACGACTATGGCGACTATTTCGCCTGGGCTGAAGTCGACAAGAAAACCGCGTTCTACTGGAGCAACTACAAATACGGCTATTCGGGCAATATAACGAAATACAACGCTTCTGACGGCTTGGAGGTACTCGAGGCAAGCGACGATGCTGCCACAGCCAACTGGGGCACAGGATGCCGCATGCCGACCTACAGGGAGATTTACGAACTCTACATGACGTGCGATTGGACCTGGGAGTCGGACTACAACGGCGTGAGCGGATTTCTCTGCAGCGGCAAGTACGGCAACACAATATTTTTCCCCGCCGCCGGCAGTTACTACGACGATGACCTCGAGAGAGTCGGTGAGGCAGCCTATTTTTGGTCGAGCACCGTTGCCGACGGCAACTACGACTCTGCCTGCAGCATCTTTTACTTCAACACCTACCGTCCTGGTCTGAGCATCGAATCGCGGCGTCTCGGATTCTCCATCCGCCCTGTTGCCGAGAAGCCATAGCGATGGGAAAAATTGCGGAATTGGCGATTATGCACTAATTTTACGCAAGAATTTACGAATAAAACATATATATGAAAAGGTTTATCATTATCCTTTCCACCCTTATGGTTGCCGCAGTGAGCATCACTGCTGCCAACCAACACAACGCATATCTCTGGAAAAGCGACGGCACCATTAAGGTTTCACACCCGGAGGACATCGACAGCCTGACATTCTCGGGCGCGCGCCTGTTTACGATTACAAACACCTCCTACGGCGAAAACCGCACCACCCACTCGTTCAACGCTACAATCAACGTTGCGTTCAACTTTTCCGAGAAGACACTCGACGGCACTATCGAAGTGGGTCTATGCTATTCGGCAGACAACAAGATGCCTACCGTCGACGACAGTGCTATAGCGCTCGGCAGCGAAAGCGACTACACCTACACTGCCTACCTCAGGAAACTCACGCCAAGCACCACATACTATTTCCGCGGATATGTGAAGTTGCTCAACGAGGTGTTTTACGGTGATGTGGCTTCGGTCACGACTGTTGACGCATACGTGATTGACGGCCACAACTTCATGGATCTCGGCTTGCCGAGCGGGCTGCTCTGGGCCGAATCAAACATCGGCGGCGAGTATGACT
>CAVAOU010000125.1:0-5705 GCA_963590085.1 Senegalimassilia sp.
GGTCCTGGTAGGTGACGCGGCACTTCTCGTCGGTGTCGGTGCCGCCCTCGTAGTAGCCGTTGGTGGTGATCGACACTTCAGCGTCGTAGATTGTTGCCGTCAGCGAACCGTTGTAGGTGGTCATTGCCACGCCGTCGGCGTCCACAACCTTGCCTTCGATCGTCACCTCCTGGCGTGCCTTCGTTTCAGGCTTTATGTCGCCGTCGGTCGATGTGCCGTTGACTGCCGTCAACTGTATGTCGTATTTCGGATATTTCAGTCGCAGCGCCGGGTCGCCGATGAGGGCGTATTTGAGGCTGTGCTCAAGGTTCTTGGTCGACACCGACGTCTGTCCGGTCGACGAAGTGTAGCGTGCGTGGGTGTAGGCATAGTTGTTCTTGATGTTTTTCACCACATCGCCGAGACGGGGCATCTCGCCGTTGCTCAGGGGCTTGAACATCTCCGCGCCCATGGCTCGCGTGAGGTCGCCGTTGCCCGAGATAGCAGTGACGCGCGATGCGGTGAGCAGACCGATGAATCCGCCGCGGGAGTTGAGGAATATCACCTCGCCGCCCGATTCCGATGGCGAGTCCCAACGGGTGAACTCGCAGGTGGCGGTGAAGGCGAATGTAGGGTGGCTGTAGTAGAACTCGTTCTCGATGTCGGGCCAGCGCAACAGGCTGTTGTGGGTCCACGACGTCGGGTTGGCGTGGCCTACGTAGGATGTGACCAGCACACCGTTCTTGAAGTTCTGCAGCATCTGTGTGCGCGCTTCGGGGAACGTGTGGCCGGAGCCGCTCGAGGTGGCGGTGAACGAGTCGAGGAACAGGCGCTGGATGAGGTAGTTGCCTCCGCCGTTGACCTTCAGACTGTCGATGGCGTTGTTTGAGTCGCGCATGTGCACACCGCTGTCGCCGTCGTCGGCAATCATCATGATGCGTGTCTTCCAGTTGCCCATGTCGGCATTGGTGGCGTAGTCCGAGATTTTCTGCACAATGTCGGTGGCCTCCGTGCTGCTCTTTACTGGGATGCGGCCGATGCCAATACACATCTTGCGCGAGGAGGTGCGTCCGGCGTTGGAGCCGTCCTCAAGGAAACCGTAGACGTCGTCGGTGTTGAAACTGCTGCTCTCGCTCGTGTAGTCCTCCGACTCCCATGTGAGCAGGGTGGGGTAGGACAGCGATTTGGCTTGCGTGGTGATGCGGCGGTTGTCGAAAATGGCGCGGCCGAAGAGCAGGAGGTAGCGGAACTTGTCGTTGCTGTGGTCGGCGGCTGAAGCCGTGCGGTCGTACCACATCTTCGCCACTTTGCGGTATGCCATTGCGTCGGGCGTGCCCGACGAAAATTCGTTGTAAATCTGGTTGTCGGTGAGCACCTGCACCTTCATGCCGTCGTTGGAGCGGTGGAACGCCGCCAGACTCTCTGCCTGGCTCTTGTAGGCCGACGGGGTGATGATGAGCATCGTGGGCGACTCGAGCGCGTGAATGTCCTGGTTCGACACGTTCTCCACAAACGTAGGTGACGGGAACGTGGCTGACGGGGTGAAGGCGATGTATTCACACAGTCCGCTGGCGGTTTGCCGGAACGTGGCAACCGAGCCCGATACCGTGTGGTTGACAGATTTCGGCGCGTAGGCGGTGGTGATGTCCCATATTTGTGCGTTCTCGGAGATGCCTGAAACGGAGAACACGCTGTCGCGGCATTGCGTAGTGTTGCTGCGGAAGTCGATCGACGACCCCGAGAGGTTGAGGTTGCGCAGATAGTTCACCGTGATGTAGTCGAGGTTGGCAAGACGTGCCGACGAGCCCGTAGGGAACGCCAGTTGCAGGGTCATCTTGTCGTCAACGTCGCTGACTGTGCCTATTGACGACGCTATGGAGCAGATGTCGTATTCGCTCGTGCCGCTGAGTGGCGACACGCTGATGGTCATCACCTGCTTGCCCGATGAGGTGACGGTGAGCGGGCGCGATGCACCCGAGGTGTGGTAGGCGGCGAAGGCCACCTTGGTAGTGACTGGCGAGCCGCTGACGTGGTCGGGCAGCGAGAAGGTGAAACTCTGGGTGGTGGTGCTGCGGAAGTCCTCGCCGAGGAGCGTGCGGCCGGTGGTGCCCGCCGCTGTGAGTTCCTGCTCGTGGTAGAGGCGCGCTGTGGTGGTGGTTATCACCTTGTCGGAAGCCGCTGTGGCTTCGGCTGTGGTGGCCATCTCAGCCGCGGTGATGTCGTCGCGGTCGGTGATGAAGTAGTATCCCGCCGAGGCGTAGGGGTTTTGCAGTTGCTGATAGCGCAGGCGGCCTGTGCTTTCCGTCCACGACACGTTGCCCTGCGCATAAAACAGGATTTTTGAGCCTGACACCAGCGTGGGCACCTGCGGAAGGTCGTCGACGTAGCCGTTGCCCATGATTTCGGAAATCATGGCGCCGCCGTAGCCGAAAATCTTCACCTTGGAGATGTCGTTAAATCCCCAGCCCGAGAGCGTTGACTTCGAAATCTGGTAGATGCCCGACTCTTCAATCTTGATTTTCACCCATTTGCCCGAAGAGAGCACCGACGACTCGGCATAGGTGGCTGCCGCGGAGGCACTGGCCGTTGCGAGCACCGCAGCGAGTGAGAGTATGATGTATCGTAGAGTTTTGTTCAGCATTGTTCAGCAAAGTTTTGAATACAAGCGGGCGCAATGCCCCCTTTCCTTATATTAACGTATTCAGTTGCCGTTTATTGTTGCATAGAGAAGGTTGGCGGTGGCAATTGCTGCCGATGTGCTGTCGGCATACTGCTTCCACTGCTCTCTGCCGCTGTGCCAGATGTCGAGATCCACATCGCTGCCAATGCCTGGAATCGACCCCTTGTGGCTGTATTGCCAGAATGTCCAGCCCTTGTGGGTGGTGGGTTTCGACAGCGAGCAGAGCCACATGCCGCAGTCGGCAAACTCGTCGCGGATGTGATTATCGAAGCCGTTTTTGTTGCTGTAGATTATCACTGGATAGCCGTAGGACGTGAGGTGGTCGACCATGTCGTGCACCTTGCGTGTAACCTTGTCGGCTGGCACAAAGGGGTTGGAGTGTGACTCCACGTCGACTACCAGCGGTAGGTCCAAGGGCTTGCCTGCCACGGCCTTGAGCAGGTTTTTGGCCTGGACGGCGCCGTCGACGTTGAAGCGGAAAAAGTGGTAGACGCCCACCTTCAGCCCGGCGGCGCGCGCCTCGCTGATGTTGCGCGCCAGTTGGCTGTCGTTGAACGTGGCGCCCTCGGTGGCTTTCACGAAAACGAACTCGATGCCGGTGGTCTTGGCCTTCTGGAAGTCGACCTCGCCGTTGTGGGCCGACACGTCGATGCCCGTCACGGGGTAGCCCTCGATGTCGACATTCTCGACCGTGGAGTAGATGTTGCCGTTGAGAAACGTGATGGCGGCAATTGCCATCCCCACAAACAGCAGCAACATTATTGTAATCAGTGCTATGCTTCGTTTTCGCAGTGCCATCGGTAGTCTATTTTACTTGTGAAAAACTTTTCCCGTTCCAGTGGTAGGCGATTTTCTCCTTCACCCAGGGTGTTACTACCGCCGAATCCTCGCGCGATATGTAGTTCGATAGGGTGAGTCGTGCCTCGATGTCGCCGTCGGGGAGGAAGGTGTAGTCGATCAGCGGGAAGTCGATCTTTTCGGCAATTTCCGCTTTCTGCTTCTTGTTGCCGTTGAGGAAATCCTCAGTGGTTGGCTGCTTGGGGAACACCTTCGCAGCGTCGGCCATGTCGAAGCGCAGACGGCTGTCGGTGGCTGGCATGCGCACGCGGTTGATGATGCCGAAAAATTTGTCGCCCGACTTCAGTGTGTACATCCTCACCTCGGTCTCCGACGCGTCCGACAGGATGACCTTCATGTAGTGGTTGCCGGCAATCGAGTCGATCGTCACCTTGCCGCCGAGGCGCGAAGGCATCTGCTTCTTCATGCCGCTGGCATAGTAGTCGAGCATGTCCATGCGGTTGGTTTGGTCGATGACGTCGAATTCGTCGGAAAACAGGAAATAGTCCGACACCGACTCGATGGTCACGGTGTCGGAGTCGGCCATCTCTGTGGTATCGTCAGCGGCAATGCTACCCGCTGCCTGAGGCACCGGGCGCGCGCCGGCATAGGCTGCCGACAGTGCTGCTGTGATGAGAATTGCGTAGTACGGTTTCATCGTTATCGTTTGCTTTTTTTGCTCTTCTTTTTGAACTTGCCGAAGTTGTCGTCGCTCTCGTGGCGGCCCTTGCTGTTCGACTTGCGCTCCGAACTGTGGGCGTAGTCGCGGTCGGGGTCGGCAATCTCGGCGTAGAGACGCTTGCCGAAGTAGCGCGCGTTCTTGAGGGCGGCAACGGTGCGGCGCGCTTCGCCCTTCTTCACGTCGAAGAGGGCATAGCCCGGAAACAGGTCGATACGGCCCACTTCCACGCGTCCTTCCATGTTCTGGTTGAGGGTGTCGATGAGTCGTGCCGGGAAAAATCCGTCGGACTTGCCCGCGTTGACGTATACGCGTTCGTAGCCCTGCTCCGCCGTGCGGCGATCCTTGTTGGCGCGTGAGCCCGACTTGCTGCGTGGCTCCTTGTCGGCGCGCGGCTCTCTCGCCTTGCGCGGTTTGCGCTCCTCGTAGTCGATGGCTTCGGGCGCATCCTTATAGTATTCGAGCAGACGGTTGAACTCGAGGCTGACGACGCGTTTGAGCAGGTCGTTTTCCGACAGCCATTCTAGTTTCTTGACGATGCCCGGCAGGTATTTCGCTATTTCGTCCTCGTTGACCTTCACCTTCTCGATGCGGTCGGCAAGGTTGTAGAGTTGCTTCTCGATGATGCGCTGAGGCGTAGGCACGGAACCCTTCTCGAAGGTCTTGCCAATCTTCTTCTCGATGATGCGCAGGCGTGACTTCTCGCGCGAGTGGATGATGGCAACCGACACGCCCGTCTTTCCAGCGCGGCCAGTGCGTCCGCTGCGGTGGGTGTAGGTGGCGGGATCGTCGGGCAGACCGTAGTTAATTACGTGGGTGAGGTTGTCCACATCGAGGCCGCGCGCCGCCACGTCGGTGGCAACGAGCAGTTGCAGGGTGTGCTCGCGGAACTTCTTCATCACGGTGTCGCGCTGCATCTGCGAGAGGTCGCCGTGGAGCGCGTCAACGTTGTAGCCGTCGGCAATGAGATTGTCGGCAATCTCCTGCGTCTCGCGGCGCGTGCGGCAGAAGATGATGCCGTAGATGTTGGGGTTGGAGTCGGCCACGCGCTTGAGGGCGAGGTATTTGTCCTTGGCATTGACCATATAGTAGACGTGGCGCACGTTTTCCGAGCCTTCGTTGCGTGTGCCTATCACAAACTCCTGCGGGTTGTGCATGTAGTTTTTCGCAATCTTCGCAATCTCGTCGGGCATCGTGGCTGAGAACATCAGCATCTTGCGATCGTCGGGCACGTTGTCGAGGATTGCGTTGATGTCGTCGAGGAAGCCCATGTTGAGCATCTCGTCGGCTTCGTCAAGGATTACGGTGTGCACGCCCTCGAGGTTCACTTCGCCGCGCTTGATGAGGTCGAGCAGGCGGCCCGGGGTGGCAACGATAATCTGCACGCCTTTGCGCAGCGTGCGTATCTGGCTCTCGATGCTCGAGCCGCCATACACCGGCAGCACGCTCAGGTCGGGAGTGTATTTTGCAAAGTCGGCAAGGTCTCCGCCGATCTGCAGGCAGAGTTCGCGGGTAGGCGAGATGATGAGC
>CAVAOU010000126.1:0-5659 GCA_963590085.1 Senegalimassilia sp.
GGCTCATACCCATGCTCGAGAATCCGCCGTCGTGGTAGAGGTTCTGCATCGTTACTTTGCGGGTAAGGTCGCTGAACATCACTACGCAGTAGTTTGCGCACTCGTCGGCTGTTGCGTTGCCGAGTGGCGACATGCGGTTAGCAAAGTCCATCAGCGACTCCATGCCCTTCACGCCGCTGCCGGCTGTGGTCTGGGTTGGCGACTGCGAGATGGTGTTGATTCTCACGTTGTGCTCACGGCCGTAGATGTAGCCGAAACTGCGGGCAATCGACTCAAGCAATGCCTTGGCGTCGGCCATGTCGTTGTAGCCGAACATGGTGCGCTGCGCTGCCATGTAGGTGAGCGCAACAATCGAGCCGTAGTCGTTGATTGCGTTAAGTTTCTTTGCTGTCTGGATCATCTTGTGGAACGAGATGGCAGATATGTCGAGCGTCTTGTCGAGCATATCGTAGTCGAGGTCGTCGTAGAGGCGCTTCTTGCGCACGTTGGGCGACATGCCGATGGAGTGGAGCACAAAGTCAATCTTTCCGCCGAGCACTTCCATTGACTTTTCGAACACGGTTTTCAAATCATCGCAATTTGTTGCATCGGCTGGAATAATCTCGGCGTTGAGTTTTTTGCCCAATTCCGAAACTTCGCCCATGCGCACTGCAACCGGAGTGTTCGACAGCGTTATCACAGCGCCTTCTTCTACAACTCGCTCTGCAGTTTTCCAAGCGATACTCTGGGAATTCAATGCACCGAAGATGATGCCTCGTTTTCCTTTAAGTAGATTAAAACTCATTCGTTTCTAATTTTTTTGATTCTGTTGTTTAAACAAATAATATAAATGCGGTGCAAAGGTATGAATTTTTTTGCACACATCCAAAAAGTGTGTGCACTGCCACTGCAAATCAAAAAGGCGACGCCCTTTTGGAGCGCCGCCTCTAAGTCGGTATGTCGGAATTATCCTTAAACGGTTTCGTTCAGGATTTCGAGCATCTTGATGGCTGAGTAAGGAATACGTGTGCCAGGGCCGAAGATGGCTGCCACGCCTGCCTTGTAGAGGAAGTCGTAGTCCTGTGCTGGAATCACACCGCCGGCAATCACGATGATGTCCTCGCGGCCGAGTTTCTTCAACTCTGCGATTACCTGTGGAATCAACGTCTTGTGGCCTGCTGCGAGCGACGACACTCCGAGGATGTGCACGTCGTTTTCAACTGCCTGGCGGGCTGCTTCGGCTGGCGTCTGGAACAATGGTCCCATGTCGACGTCAAATCCGCAGTCGGCATAGCCGGTTGCCACTACTTTCGCTCCGCGGTCGTGTCCGTCCTGACCCATCTTGGCAATCATGATACGTGGCTGACGACCTTCTCTCTTGGCGAACTCCTCGCACATTTGCTGTGCTTTCTGGAAGTCCGGATCGTTTTTGGTTTCTGATGAATACACGCCTGAAATTGTTCTGATTACTGCTTTATATCGGCCTACTACTTCTTCGCAGGCATCTGAAATCTCGCCGAGCGACGCTCTCACGTGCGCTGCCTTCACTGCAAGGTCGAGGAGGTTGCCTTCCTTGGTGCGTACACATTCTGTGATCGCTGCCAGGGCTTTCTTCACCTCAGCCTCGTCGCGGTGGGCGCGGAGGTCGTTGAGACGCTCAATCTGCTCTTTGCGCACCTCGGTGTTGTCGATTTCGAGGATGTCGATTGGCGCTTCCTTCTCGAGGCGGTACTTGTTCACGCCCACGATGGTCTGCTTGCCTGAGTCGATGCGGGCCTGTGTGCGCGCTGCTGCCTCTTCGATGCGGCATTTTGGTGTGCCGGTCTCGATGGCCTTTGCCATGCCGCCGAGGCGCTCAATTTCCTGGATGTGCTCCCATGCCTTGTGCGCCAACTCGTTGGTCAGTGCCTCTACGTAGTAAGAACCTGCCCATGGGTCGATTTCCTTGGTGATGTAGGTCTCTTCCTGAATGTAGATCTGGGTGTTGCGGGCAATACGTGCAGAGAAGTCGGTTGGCAACGCGATGGCCTCGTCGAGGGCGTTGGTGTGGAGCGACTGGGTGTGGCCCAACGCTGCGCCCATTGCCTCGATACATGTACGGCCCACGTTGTTGAATGGGTCTTGCTCGGTGAGCGACCATCCTGATGTCTGCGAGTGGGTACGCAATGCCAGTGATTTCGGGTTCTTCGGGTTGAACTGCTTAACGATCTTTGCCCAAAGCATACGTGCTGCACGCATCTTTGCAACCTCCATGAAGAAGTTCATGCCGATTGCCCAGAAGAATGACAAGCGAGGGGCAAACGCGTCGATGTCCATGCCGGCGTTCACACCTGCGCGGAGGTACTCGAGACCGTCGGCGAGTGTGTAGGCCAACTCAATGTCGGCTGTCGCACCTGCTTCCTGCATGTGGTAGCCTGAAATTGAGATTGAGTTGAACTTAGGCATGTTCTGCGATGTATATTCAAAGATGTCGGCGATAATGCGCATCGAGAATTCCGGTGGATAGATATAGGTGTTACGCACCATGAACTCCTTGAGGATGTCGTTCTGGATTGTACCTGCCATCTCGTCGAGTTTCGCTCCCTGCTCAAGGCCGGCGTTGATGTAGAACGCCAACACTGGAAGCACGGCGCCGTTCATGGTCATTGACACTGACATCTTGTTCAATGGGATGCCGTCAAACAGCACCTTCATGTCCTCGATGGAGCAGATCGACACACCTGCCTTACCAACGTCGCCTACTACGCGTGGGTGGTCGGCGTCGTAGCCGCGGTGGGTTGCCAAGTCGAATGCCACCGACAAACCTTTCTGGCCTGATGCCAGGTTACGGCGATAGAATGCGTTCGACTCTGCTGCCGTGGAGAATCCGGCGTACTGGCGGATGGTCCATGGACGGATAGCGTACATGCCGCTGTACGGGCCACGGAGGAACGGTGGAATACCGGCTACATAGTTGAGGTGCTCCAAGCCCTCGAGGTCGGCTTTTGTGTAGATTGGCTTAACCGGGATCAACTCCGGTGTAATCCATTTCTCACCTTCTGCAATCGGTGCATGCTCAACGTTGAACGCATCCGATTTGATATCTATATTTTTGAAATTTGGTCTCATCTTTGTCCTTCTTCTATTTTAATAATTTAGCGTTGAATTCCTGCAGTGTCTCGAGGACGTTGCTGCGGACATGAACAAAATATTTGATGCCTTGTGCCTTCAAATCCTCTGTGCATGCTGGATTACCAGCCACTACAAATTCGGCGCGGCCGTCGAGGAGCTTGAATGCCTCAGGTGCGTATTCTGCATATTCGTCGTCGCTTGAGCAGAGCACCACGATGTCGGCACCCTTCTCCATTGCGGCGTTGATGCCTTCTTCAACGGTCTTGAAGCCGAGGTTGTCGATGATTTGGTAGCCGGCGCAGGCGAAGAAGTTTGACGAGAACTGTGCGCGGGCGAGGCGCATTGCCAGGTTGCCAATGGTGAGCATAAACACTTTCGGACGTACCGTCGAATGCTCGGTGGCAAGGCGGAGTGCCTCAAAGTCGCTTGCTGCGCGTGCGGTAGGGATTTTTGCCACTGCGCCTTCAGCCGCTTCTGCGTGGTGGCCGCAGCCGCATCCGCAGTCGGTCTTTTCAATCTTGTTGCCTGCCACTTCGGTGAAGTTAGGGAACTGGTTGGTGCCGAGCAACGACTCTTTGCGGCGTGCCACGTCCTGATGACGTTTTTTCGATGTTTCCTGCAGTTCTTCCTGGATTTTGCCTTCCTTGAGCGCTGCGTAGAAGCCGCCGTTGTCCTCGATGGCGAGGAAGTTTTTCCATGCCACATCGGCTATTGATGCTGTCAGGGTCTCAACGTAGTAGGAACCGCCGGCTGGGTCGGTAATCTTGTCGAGGTGACTCTCTTCCTTGAGAAGGAGTTGCTGGTTGCGGGCAATGCGCTCCGAGAATTCGTCCGGAGTCTTGTATTGAGCGTCGAACGGAGTGACGGTGATCGAGTTTACGCCGGCAAGCGCTGCCGACATGGTCTCGGTTTGCGTGCGGAGCAGGTTTACGTGGGCGTCAAACACTGTCTGGTTGAACTTCGTCGTTGTTGCGTGCACGTTCATCTTGCATGCGCAGTCGCATTCAGGACCGTATTGCTTTACGATTTGAGCCCAGAGCATGCGCGCTGCACGGAATTTTGCCAACTCCATGAAGTAGTTCGACGTGATGCCCATATTGAACTTGATGCGTTTTGCGGCTTCGTCAACAGAGATGCCTGCATCGGTGAGTTGTGCCATCCACTCGTTACCCCAGGCGAGGGCATAGCCGAGTTCTTGGGTGATGTATGCGCCGGCGTCGCTGAGCAGTTGGGTGTCGGCGGTGAAAACGCGGAGGTTCTTCACTGGTGCCACGATTGCTGCCAGTTCTTTTGCCATGGCTTTGATGTCGCCGCCAAAGTCAACGCCGTGCTTGAGCAGGCGTACGAATGGGTCAAACTTGATTGAACCGTTGAATGTGTCGGCTTTGCCGTTGGCTACGATGTAGTCTACGAGCGCTTTCGCTGTAGCCGTAGCGCATTTCGGACACGACTCGATGTTGATTTCCAACTTGTCGAGGTCGAGGCCGTCGAGCAATGTTGCCACTGCTTTTGCGTCGAGAGCCGATGAAATGTGGAATCCGAATGCAGTTGCTCCCTTGGTGGTGAGCACCTTTGCCTTTGCGTTGGCTTCGGCTGCATCCTCTACGGTGATTTCCTGGCGGATGTACCATTCGTTGTCGGTACGCGTGCCGCGGATAAATGGATATTCACCTGGGAGTGAATCGGTTGTTTTGAGATTTTCAATGTCTTCTGCACGGTACATTGGCTGCACATTGAATCCTTCATTTGTCCGCCACACCAACTTCTTGTCGAAGTCAGCGCCCTTAAGGTCGGCAATGACCTTGGCTTTCCATGTCTCAGTGGAAACAGGTTGGAACTGGTCGAACAATTTTTCTCTGTTTTCTGCCATAGTTTTATTTATGAGTTTAGAGTTTAGATAGTGTCTTTACTATTCTATATTGATTTATGTTATCTAACCAACAAAGATAATAAGAAATTGGGATAAAAGGATTTTAATCAAAAAAAATGTTCAATATTTAAAGAATATTACATTTCTTGACTTGCGCTGAGTCGAAACCTTGCCGCGGTTGAGCAAGAAAGTGGGGCGCCAATGCGTGGATTTTGAGAAAAAAGCAGTACTTTTGCACCTCGAAATATAATATATACAGATGGATTGGATAGTATCGTTATTTACGGAAACCTCGGTTGCCCACGATGTGCTCGTCTATTCGCTGGTCATAGCGTTGGGCGTGCTCTTGGGCAAGATTAAGTTTTTCGGGATTTCCTTGGGTGTCACATTCGTACTGTTTGTGGGCATCGTGGCGGCGCATTTCGGCTTCTCTATCGCCAATGCGTCGTTGCTGAATTTCATTCGTGATTTCGGCTTGATTTTATTCGTGTTTTCAATCGGTATGCAGGTCGGTCCTGGTTTCTTCTCTTCGTTCAAGAAGGGCGGTATGCAGATGAACTTGCTTGCATTTATCGTGGTGATGCTCAACGTGGTGGTCGCTATGGTGATTTACTACTCCACTGACGTGAAAATCGCGCAGATTGTGGGTATCCTCTCGGGCGCCGTTACCAACACCCCTGGTCTTGGTGCTGCCAACGA
>CAVAOU010000127.1:0-5655 GCA_963590085.1 Senegalimassilia sp.
TCGAAGGTCTGTATTCCTACCGGATATTTGTTTACTATCTCGCCCATAGCATTTGCGTTGCTTGAATTTACATCGCTAAGTTACGAATAATTTTTTGATTTAATATATATCTTTGTAACTTGAAACAAGGTAGTGCCCACAAGTGCCTACCAATATAGTTTAAGCATAATGAGACAACGGATATTCAGGTTTCTGTCAACCTACATAATTCTTGTTGCGGTGTTTGCGCTGCAGCACCCCATCTTCGCCGTCGTTTACCACAGTCTGCTGGAGGGCGCCGGCTTCACCGATGTCATGCTTGCCACATGGCACGGTCTGCGCCTCGACCTTTCGATGGCGGGCTATCTGGCTGCCGTGCCGGGGCTGCTTCTTGTGATTTCCGTGTGGACCAAGAGCAAGGCTCTCAGCATTGTGCGCCGCTCATACTTTGCCATCATCGCAGCAGTAATTGCCTTCTCCTTTGTCGCCGACCTTTGTCTCTACGACTTCTGGGGATTCCGCCTCGACGTGACGCCGATGTTCTATTTCATGACGTCGCCAGCCGATGCCATGGCAAGCGTAAGCATCTGGTTCGTGGTGCTGGGCGTCATCGTTGCCGCCGCCTACGGATTCGGCATATACTGGCTACTCGAATGGTCCTACCGCAAGGCGTTCAACACGATTTACGCCACTCCCAACCGCATCGCGGCAACAATAGTGTCGTTGATTCTCACAGGAGCATTGTTCATCCCAATCCGCGGCGGGTTCACCACTGCAACGATGAACCTCTCCGTGGCTTATTTCAGCCAAAACCAACGGCTGAACCACACCGCTATAAATCCGTTGTTCAGCTTCATGTTCTCAGCGATGCACCAAACCGACTTTGCATCGCAGTACCGCTTTATGGACGACCGCGAGGCTTCGGCGCTGATGCAGTCGCTCACCGACAAGCCCGTGGAGGCGTCAGACTCCCTGCCGCATCTCTTCACCGTTAAGCGCCCGAATGTGATTATCGTAATCCTCGAGAGTTTCAGCAGTCATCTGATGCCGTCGCTCGGCGGCGAGAACATTGCGCCAAACCTCGACCGGCTGGGCGCTGAGGGCATACTCTTCACCAACTTCTGGGGCAACAGTTTCCGCACCGACCGCGGACTTGTGTCGATTATCAGCGGCTACCCAGCGCAGCCCAACACCAGCATAATGAAATTCTCGGAAAAGGTGGAAAACCTGCCGTCGATTCCGCGCGCTATGCGCAATGAGGGCTACGACCTGGCGTACTACTACGGTGGCGACGCCAACTTCACCAACATGAGAGCCTACCTCGTGTCGGCTGGATTCGACCGCATCATCTCCGACAAGGACTTCCCGCTCGCCGACCGCACCGGCAAGTGGGGCGCGCAGGACCATCTGGTGTTCAATCGTCTGCTCGCCGACCTCAAGGCGGAAACGACCAGCAAACCTCTGCTGCGCATCATCCAGACATCGAGTAGCCACGAGCCGTTTGAAGTGACATTCAACCGCTTCTCTGACATTCGCAAGAACGCCTTCGCCTACACCGACGACTGCCTCGGCAAGTTTGTCGAGAGTCTGCGGCAGATGCCTCTATGGAGCAATACCGTAGTGATTTTCGTGCCCGACCATCAGGGAGCATATCCTCAACACATCGACAACCCGCTCGACCGTCACCGCATCCCTTTGGTGATGGCGGGAGGCGCTGTGGTAAAGTCGATGAAGATTGACGTCTGCGCCTCGCAAATCGACATCGCCGCAACCCTGCTCTATCAGTTGAGCATCGACCACAAGGAATTCATTTTCAGTAAAAACATACTCAACCCGAAGTCGCCGCATTTCGGCTATTTCACGGAGCCGACACTCTTCGGCATGGTAACAGACAAAAACCAACTGGTGTTTAACCTCGACGCCAACACCGTGATGCTCGACGAAGGCTCAGCCAAAGGCACCAACCTCAACCCTGGCAAGGCATTCCTGCAAAAACTCTACGACGACCTCGACAAACGGTAAATACTATGATTGAATGGATTAACGACATCGACACACAGGCGTTTCTGGCGCTCAACAGCCTGCATGCGCCCTACTTTGACTGGTTTATGAGCCTGTTCTCCGGCAAGTGGATATGGATACCAATGTATGCAGCCATCCTCTTTGCCATTGTGCGCAACTACCGCTGGAAGCAGGTTGCCGTGATGGTGGTGTTTGTAGCGCTGGCAATTGTGGCCGCCGATCAGGTCTGCGCATCGGTAATCCGTCCCGTCATTTGCCGCCTCCGCCCTGCCAACCTCAGCAACCCGCTGTCGCAAATGGTCCACATCGTCGACGGCTACCGCGGCGGCGCCTACGGGTTCCCGTCGTGCCACGCTGCCAACTCGTTTGCTCTCGCGGTCTTCGTGGCAATCATCTTCCGCAACAAGCGACTTTCGCTCGCCATCTTCGGATGGGCGGTGATCAACTCATATTCGCGCATCTACCTCGGTGTGCACTATCCCGGCGACCTCATAGTCGGCGCCGCTGTCGGCGCCGTGTGCGGTGCGGTAACGGCCGCTGTCGCACTCTTCACAGCCAACCGCATTGACCGTCCGCAGGTGTCGGAGAGCGTCAACACGGGCGTGGTTACGTTGATGCTTGGCCTCACGGTCATCGGCATCGCCGTGGCATCGGCTTTTCTCACCTTTTAACGGATTTGTTTCACCATTGTAATGAAAATGAAATGCTTGCGTTGCTATCTTTGTGCAGCGCAAGCATTTTTCCATTGAATAGATTGAAATTCTGTAGCAAGAGCACCGCCTGTGGAGGTAGTGCTTTTCGTTTATCGGCTTATTTCAACTTATTGTTTTTAATGTATTCGTTGAGGGCATCGACCAAATTACCGCTATAGTCGGACGCATGACCGCAGTTCACAATCGTGGAGAGCGGATTCTTGTCGATGATGCTGTTCATCAACTTCTCACGCGACGGGGCAGTCTCAAGTTTCGAATATTCGTCGTAGGTGTAGGACAGGAACGCCACATTCTCACCTATGCCGCGGTTGTCGAGCAGATAGCCGTTGTTGAGTTGCGTAGGCTTCGAACTCTCGCGAATGTCCTTCGGGTCGGGATACGACACAATCTCCGTGCGATCGGCATTCATAATCACTGGCACGTTCTGCGAATAGTCCTTGGTGGTCTTGTAGATGGTCACCGGACGGGTCACCGACACCTTATTGCTGCCGCCAAGTTGCAGGTCGGATAACGTCACATCGCTGTCGCTCCGAGTGCCTGGACGGGTATTGTTGTTATTTTTGTCGTTGGACGGCTTTTGCGGGCCAGGACCCGTCATAGTCTGCCCGATGGGTGGGCGCTGGTTGTTGTTATTGCCGTTGTTGTTCTGGTCTGGCGGCAGTGGCGGACGCTGGTTATTGTTATTGCCGTTGTTGTTCTGATCCGGTGGCAGTGGCGGACGCTGGTTGTTATTGTCGTTCTTGTTTGTCGACGGTTTCTGCGGGCCAGGGCCGGTCATGGTCTGCCCGATGGGCGGACGCTGCTCCGAAGGCTCACCTCCTCCTGTCTGCGAAATAGGCATTGTGCTATAGCAACCTGCCGTGCCCACAAGCAGTGTGGTTCCGGCGATTATCGACATTGTTTTCTTTATCTTTCCCATAACTTACTGTCTTTATTTTTTATACAAATTAAGAGGGTCGCCATCGTACGGTTTCTCGGCTATCAGCGGCTCCAATGCGGGCATTATACCCGGCGAAGCCACAACGACGGAAATGTTGCGATCCTGGCGGAAAAACTTGTGCACTGCGCCTGCCTCTTCGGCAATGAGCAATGCTGCGCACACGTCCCATTCGTGAAGATTCATCTCCCAATAACCGTCAAGCAGTCCGGCGGCAACATAACTGATGTCGATGGCTGCCGAGCCAAGTCGGCGAAGGCCTCTCACCTGTGGCAACACGCGCATGGCGTTGTCCACATTGCAGTCGGGAGTGCGGTCCTTGTCTACGGGAAAGCCTGTCGACACCACAGCCTTGTGGATGTCGGTCTTGGTGCCCGTGTGCAGGCGCCTGCCGTTGAGGTACGCCCCTTTGCCACGCACTGCCGTGAAGAGTTCGCCAAGATAGGGCGCATAGACCACGCCGAGCACCGTAGTGCCGTGATGCTGCAAGCCTATCGACACGCAAAAGTTGGGAAGTCCAGCACTGTAGTTGGTTGTGCCGTCGAGCGGGTCAATCACCCAGCGGTATTCGCTGTGTCCGCCGTCGTCGCCCGACTCCTCCGACAGTATCGAATGCTCGGGATGGGCCTTGTGGATTTCAGAGATGATGGCGGCCTCCGATGCTTTGTCGGCATCGGTCACCACATCGCTGTCGTTAAACTTGGCCTCAACGTTGAGACGGTCGCTCCTGAACAGTTCCAATTGAATCCTTCCGGCCTCTTTTGCCCAACGCACGCAGTCGGAAAGCAGTTGCTCGTAGGTTATCATTGCCTTGTGCGGATTAGATTGTCAAATTGTCATTCTGCCGACTGCCGGCAATCGCGATGCCGACTAATCTTCTGCCTCTTCCTCGATGATGGGAATCTGGCGCTTGAACACTTCCTTGAACGAAATAATCGACTCTGTGCGCGCAAGGCCGAGATTCTGCAACTTGTCGTGAATGATGTTGAGCAGATGACGGTTGTTTTTTGCATAGAGTTTGATAAACATGTCGTATTGGCCGGTAGTGAAATGGCATTCCACCACCTCGGGAATTTCTTTCAAGCGGGCCACCACCTGGTCGAAATGCGACGGATCCTTGAGAAAGAAGCCGACGTAGGCACAAGTGTCGTAGCCAACCGATGCGGGGTTGACGAGCGACTCCGAGCCGACAAGCACTCCGGTGTTGATGAGTTTCTGGATGCGCTGATGGATGGCAGCACCTGAAACGTTACACTCGCGGGCAATCTCCAAATATGGTTTGCGCGCATTGGCCGAAAGCATTCTTAGGATTTTGTAATCCAATGCATCTAATTGTGAGTTAGCCATTTTCTTATGATTTGTTTTCTAAAATTTTCAATAATATGTGGAGCAACTCTTCCATTGCAAAATCAAGCATGCCAAATTTTGCGATTGCTCTCGATTTGCACTATCTTTTGACAAGACAGCCTGCGTCTCGGAATAGTCAAAAATTCAAGCAATCTTGATTTTTGCAAATTCCCTCGTCTTGCACTATCTTTGTAGCAGATAGGCTTTGGTAAATTTCCGCACGATGTATTTTCATTCGTATCAGCAAATTGCCATCGCTACAGCGGAAACCACATTACGCATTTATTAGCAAATATACTCCAAAAAAATTAATTCAAATGGAAAAATTGAAAATTTCTTATGAAAATAAATTTTTCGCCGACGTTCTACGGCTCTATAAGGATGCATTTCCTGCCGACGAGCGACGTGAGGATGAAGCCTTTTTGGACGTTGCTCGCAATTGCCACCGGTTTAGCATCGACGTATTTACCGAAGGCGATGCGTTTGTGGGATTTCTGACTTCGTGGGAATGGGACGATTTCCGCTACGTTGAGCACTTTGCGGTGCTCCCCGACAAGCGCGGCGGAGGCATCGGCAGCCGGGCGCTGAAACTATTTCTCGACTCGAGCGAAAAGCCGCTGGTCATCGAGGTGGAGCCGCCTACCGACGACATTGCCC
>CAVAOU010000128.1:0-5642 GCA_963590085.1 Senegalimassilia sp.
GAGAAATACCTGTGGATGTGCGCATGTCCGGCCGCGACTGGCAGCGTTTGGCCTACCAGTGCGCCAGCGACTCCGTGGTGCTTGCCTCCGACGGCGCCCTCGCGCTGATGGAGAGCCTTGCCCACGCCTCCGACGACGATGCCGAGGCTCTGGCGCTCGACAGCCTTCAGCGGATCGACGGCGGACGGCTCTATGCCTACCTCTTCGATACCTACTTCTACGGACTCCGCACCGCACGGCTAACGCTCACCTTCGACTCCCCGGTCGAGGAGGCGCGCGCACAGTCGGGCATCGACTGCGAGTTTGCGGCAGCGCCTGCAGTGGCAGTGACAGCGCCCGCGGTGGAGCGGCAGAAACGCCCGTTCTACCTGGCGATAAAGACCAATATGCTCTACGACGCCCTTGGCGTGCCCAACGGCGGCTTTGAGGCATGGCTCGGACGACAATGGTCGGTAGCGGCGATGTGGGGCTACGCATGGTATAAGTGCGACCACCGCCACAACTATTGGCGCGTCTACGGCGGCGATGCGGAAGTGCGCCGCTGGCTCGGGCGTGCAGCCAAGGCAAAGCCCCTGACTGGACACCACCTCGGTGTCTACGGCCAGATGCTCACCTACGACTTCGAACTCGGCGGGCGTGGCTATCTCGCCGACAAGTGGAGTTACGCCGCAGGAGTGAGCTACGGCTATTCGCTGCCCGTGGCGCGACGGCTGAACATCGACTTTACGCTCGGCGTGGGCTACATGGGCGGCAAGTTTAAGGAATACATCCCCGACGCGGGCTGCTACGTGTGGCAATCCACCAAGCAGCGCCACTGGTTGGGGCCTACGAAGGCAGAGATAACGCTCGTGTGGCTCATTGGCCGCGGCAATGTGAACAAAAAAACGGGTAGGAGATGAAGGCGTTGAAATCCATATTGTGGGCGTTGATGCTCGTCGTGACCCTGTGCTCCTGCGAGCACAAGGAACTCTGCTACCGCCATCCCCACTGGGCGAAACTGCGCGTGGCATTCGATTTCGGCAAGTTGCCCGAGGGCAAGCAGTCGCCAGTGAGCATGCGTGTGGTGCTTTACCCCGACGCCGGCGGCGAGAGTTTCGTCTACGACTTCGCTGGTGGCGCGTCGGCAGAGATTGAGGTGCCCGAAGGCGGCTACCGCGCCGTGTGCTACAATTTGGATGTGGAGTATATCGACTTCACCGGCACCGCGTTCGACACCTTCACCGCTGTGACCGACAGCAAGCGCGCGCCCGACGGTTCCGCAGCGTTCGACACTCCCGACTGGCTCATTGCGGCCAGCCTAGATAACATAACCGTGAAGACCATGGTGGGCGAGGAGCAGGTAATCACGTTTAGCCCCACGGAACGCGTGTGCCAGTACACCTTCGAGGTGCGCGGCATGCAGCACACCGAGCGCATCGTCGACATGCGCGCCACTCTTGGCGGCATGGCGGCAAAGCATCTGGTGGCAGCCGACGCTCTGCCCTCGGGCAGCGACGACTGTCTGCTGGTTTCGCGGGCTACGCTCGTCGACGGCGTAGCGAAGGGCGGGTTCTACACCTTCGGGCATTCGCCCGCCGAAGGCACAGCCAACCGCTTTGTGCTCTATGTGCAGAACGTGGCGGGCAAGGTGCAGACGGTTGAGGCCGACGTCACCTCGCAAGTGTGGTCGGTGCCGCTCGTGGGCCATCTCGCCGATGTGCACATAATCCTTACCACCGACATCACCATCGACGACAAGGAAGGTGGTGGCGGCTCGACAGGCTTCGATGTCGATGTCGACAACTGGGAAGACATAAATGAAGAAATTATTGTTAACTGAGAATTGATAAAAGAATTAGTAAGAAAATGAAAAGGACATTGTTAATACCAATTTTGGCTTCGTCTGCGGTCCTCGTGGGATGCCAGAACGAAGAAATCGACTCCGTCTCGGGAAAGACGGAGTCCAATGCCATTTCTTTCTCCGCCGTAGGGAGCAGCGCCTCGAAAACACGCGCTACTGTAGTCGACGCAGGAAATCTAAAGGACACCAAATTCTATGTCTATGCCTTTAATTCCGAAACAGGAAAATTGTTTATGGGAAAGAGCGAAGTGGGCACCTTTGAGGTGCAGAAAGGTGTGGAGCAGGAATTTGACGGCACAAAGTGGAACTACGTCGTTGCCGATTCGCTTGCCTACTGGCCGAGCGACGGCTCAAAACTCGACTTCTGGGCCATCAACCCGTCGACGCCGAGCGAAGCGCTGCAACTGTTCTCCGACATCCACGGCCCGAAGAAGACCAACTACTACACCTTCGCCCTCGACAACGAGTACGACGGCGGGTCGAAGAACTACGACGTGATGTATGCCTCGGCACACAACTACACCAAGGACGTGCGCTCCGACCAGAAGGTGGGGCTCACCTTCCACCACATCTTTTCGCAGGTGGTGTTCAAGGCTCGCACAGCCAAGGCGTCGCTCAACGTTGAGGTGAGCAAGGTGGAACTCTACAACCCTCACTATAGCGGCAAGGTTACGTTCCCTACTACCCTCAAGGACGGCGATGAGCACTATTGCCGCGACCTCGAGGCGTCGGACTACACGTTGTGGATGGTGAGCCACAAGCAGGGCTTCACCGCGAGCCTCGCCTCCGATGCCGTTTCGGCAAGCGTCGACCCCGTGTGGCTGTCGAAGGAGTCGGAGCCGCTGATTGTCGCTCCGCAGGTGCTCTCACCGTGGACCACCACCGCCGACACCGCAGTGCCTATCTCCACCGCCGACGAGAACAAGAATACCTACCTCGCCATCACTATGCGCCTGACGCAGAACGGCGTGTATGTGATTGGCAGCGAGTCGGCCTACCAGACCGTCTATGTGCCTTTCAGCAACGGCACCACAGGCTGGCTTCCAGGTAAGCGCTACATCTATACCCTCGTGTTTGGCGGCGGCTACGACTCCGACGGCAAGCCGTTGCTCGACCCTATCACCTTCGAGCCGGTCACCTCCGACTGGGTTGATGCCGACCAGGGCGACACTACACTTTAACAGAATAAATATCAATCAAAAAAATCAATACAATTTTTAAGTTATGAAAAAATCGAATTTTATGCTATTGGCCGCAGCGGCCCTGGCAATGTCTTCATGCGCGAATGAAGAAATCGACTCAATCAACGGCAAGACCGAGGCCAACGCCATCACTTTTGCCGCTACGAGCACCAACAACTCAGGCACACGTGCCGACATCATCACCCCGACAAACCTCACCAGCACCACGTTCGACGTGATGGCGCGTACGTCGTCGGGCGACAACAACATCTTTATCGGCACCGACCGTTCTGGCGTTAGAATCCAGTACAACACATCATCCTCAAGTTGGGAGTATGCCAACGCCGATGATCTGGCTTATTGGCCAAGCGACGGCACAAAACTCGACTTCTATGCCTTCAGCCCGTTCTTCACCGATGCTACAGGAAGCACCACGGGCGGCTATAAGATTTATCCCGACATCTATGGCGGACTCGGCGATGGCAGCAATAAGTTGATTGAATACCAGGATGTTGATGAATATGCAGAAGGCGCAACAGCAAAGAACTACGACCTTATGTACGCCACTGCGTTCAACTACGACAAGACAGTCAACTCGTCGAAGGTGAAACTCACCTTCCGCCACGCTCTCTCGCAGGTGGTGTTCAAGGCACGCACAGCCAAGTCGGCGCTCGACGTTGAGGTGGCAAGCGTGAAGGTTCACAACCTGAAGACCGGCGGTAATTTCAACATCAGCACTACATTCGCCACTGGCGAAACCCACTATGCTGAGGCGGCTACACGCAACAACTGGGAGACCAATGATGAGGCTTACACCCGCACCGCGAAACTCAACGCAACAGCCGTTACAGCCAACACCACAGCCGTTGACCTCTCAGAAATGGCAAGTCCGCTGCTCGTAATCCCACAGGTCGTTACAGCATGGACCACAGCAGTAGGCGCTCCTGTAGCCATCACCGATGCCGACGCTAACAAGCAGGGCTATCTTGAGATCACGATGAAACTCAAACAAAACGGCCAGTATATCATCGGTTCTGCCGACGCCTATACCACAGTCTATGTGCCGTTTGGCGGTACCGACTGGCAGCCAGGAAAGCGCTACATCTACACCCTCGTGTTTGGCGGCGGCTACGATGCCGACGGCAACCCAGTGCTCTCGCCAATCTACTTCGAGCCAGAGGTTGAGGATTGGGTAGACGCAGATCAGGGCGAGATGACATTCTAATAGGTTGAGTGTCCTTGTCACTTTTGTGTCACAATACATTTCTATTTTCAAGCGGGTCGCCAGGCCCGCTTTTTTGTGGATTAAAAACTCAAATTATTTTAAAAAAAGACCATAAAATTGTTTGCTTATCAAAATATTTCTAATTTTGCGAGATTATTGTGTGTAAGCAAGTAACGAATAAGAAATTAAAAACAACCATTTAATATTAAAGGCTATGATTAATTTGAAGAAATCAATCAAGAGAATTCTCGCTGTTGCCGTCGTTGCGATGGCATCTTCCACTGCTTTTGCAGCAGATACAACCGCCGACGGTGTATTTATCTCGTTTACTGAGGGTGACGATGTTCTCCAACTCAAGTTTGAGAGCGAGCCTCAGATTTCGATGACAAGCGAAGGACTTACCGTAACTACCACTAAATTGGGCAAGACATTGGCCTATGAGTTTAAGGATGTCGACAAGATGTACTTTGGAAAGGTAACCAACGAGACAACTTCAGGTGTAACCGAAACAGAGGTTGCCAAGAAAGCAAATGTAGTGTTTGCCTATGCCAACGGCGTGGTTAAGGTTAGCGGTCTCAGCGCAGGCGAAACAGTGCGCGTGGTGGCAATCAACGGCACAGTCTATAAGTCGGTAAAGGCTACCGCAGAAGGTACTGCCGAGTTCAACATCGACAACGCTCAGGCAGGTGTGTATATCGTAACCACCAACAGCCTGAACTTCAAGTTGATTAAGAAGTAAAAACAAACATGCCCCTGCGGCACCCCGACGGGGTGCAATCGAGAGGGGGACGCATCCCCAGGCTGAAGCCTGGGGTTATCAATACGGCACCCCGACGGGGTGCTCATCCACGCAAAAAATGGCGGGGGAGTCTGCCTGCAAGACTTTAGAATTATATCATTATCACTACAATGAAAAAAGCGTTATTGATTGCGTTGGGTTTGTTGCTCGCGGTGCCGATGGCGATGGCCGATGAGGCCGTCTACGTCGTGAAGAAATCCGGTGAGGTCCTGAAGGCCGCTGGGACGACGGGGTCGATGTTTTTTAAAGACAGCGACATCTTCTACTTCACGATGAACTCCACATCGGCTACCGAAACGACCATTAGCGGCAGTTTCAAGGTAAAGGTAACCGACGAGTCAATCAAATCCTTCGCTACAAGCATCGTTGAGGTCGGCGTGGTCTATTCGTGGTACCACAACGAGCCAGTCTATGGCATCGATGCCACAATGAAACTCGGCAGCGAACTCAAGAGCGACGACTATTCCTTCACCATCCATGGTCTTGACCACGGCGTGAAGTACTATTTCCGCCCGTACCTCAGGATTATGGGCAAGGTGTACTACAGCAACGTTATCACTGAGCAAGCCACTACGGGCGACGAGCAGACGCTCTCGC